>NZ_QTMJ01000024.1:0-78441 GCF_003635485.1 Parabacteroides sp. AF19-14
AAGCTGTATGCTTAATCCCCCAGGTTTATCGGGTGAGCCGTCGCATCGCCCGATCGCTTGATTGAATATAGAAAAAGCCCTCAAGTCAATGACTCGAGGGCTTTCTTTTGTTGCGGAGGCAAGACTCGAACTTACGACCTTTGGGTTATGAGCCCAACGAGCTACCACTGCTCCACTCCGCGATATAGTCGCTATCATTTCCTGATTGCGAGTGCAAAGGTATATATTACATTCCAAACTTCCAAACATTTTCAAGAAATATTTTCAATTTGTTTGCATACGCCCTTCGCTATCGGGCAGTGAAGCCTTGTTTAGCAGCAATTTGACACTAGAAATTCTCGATCGTATCAAAACCGAATGGTTCATATAAATGCAGACGGTTTCTCAACGATTGTATCTCCGCCTGCAAATTCCGCATCCGGTTCAGCATATGATGAATGGCCTCGATTCCCTCGATGTTAATAGACAAGTCGTAATACATACGTGTGTATTGTTCCAGATCACGGAGCTGGGAAGAGAAGAGATACCTCTCTCCATCCGTGATATTAATGTCTATCAAACCTCCCTCTTCCAGCAAAATGATGAACGAAGGGTCTATATGGCATTTCTGGCAGTATTCACTGACAATAACTAAATCTGTTTGCATAATACACCTGTTTTTAATTTAGACTTTGTATTTCCCGGAACAATTCCTTCTGTTTCTCCGTCAAGTTGGTCGGCACCTCGATCGAGTACGTGACGATCAAGTCACCAAACTGCCCCTCCTTCTTGTAAACAGGGAATCCCTTACCTTTCAACCGGACTTTCGTATTGTTTTGCGTGCCCGGTTTTACTTTCAGTTTCACCTTGCTATCCAAGGTATCGATAATCTGCTCGCCACCCAAGACCGCCGTATAGAGGTTCAAGGGGACAGTCAGGTACAGATCGTCTCCCACCCGTTTGAAACGGCTGTCGTCCGGGATAATGAACGTGATGTACAAATCACCGGCAGGGCCTCCATTCATGCCCGGCCCGCCTTGGCCTTTCAGCTTAATGGTTTGCCCGTTGGCTACGCCGGCGGGAACCGTGATACGCAGGTTCTTGCCGTTCACGGTGATCACCTGCTTATGTGTCTTGGCCGCATCCATCAAGGATAAGTGCAATTCGGCCGTGTAATCCTGTCCACGGAACCCATGATTAGAACGGCCACCGCCACCCCGGCGGGAACCAAACATAGACTCAAAGAAATCCGAGAACTCTCCATCATCGCCGGAGGAAGACCAATACGTACCTCCACCGTTCGAGAAGCCGCCGCCAAAGCCGCCACCTTGCTGGCCGTACTGCTTCCGTTGAGCCTCGAACTCATCCGCATGTTTCCAATTCTCCCCGTACTGGTCGTATTTCTTACGCTTTTCCGGATCGCTAAGCACCTCGTTCGCCTCATTGATCTCCTGAAACTTACGATGGGCGTCGGGATCGTTCGGATTCAAGTCAGGGTGATATTGCCGAGCCAACTTCTTATAGGCTTTCTTGATATCATCCTGAGAAGCGTCCTTGTTCACCCCCAAAATCTTGTAATAATCGATATAGGCCATAATCTGATATGTTTAGTCTATTTTTCTCATATAATTATATAACAATAAACATACCAAGGATAGTTTTGGTTAGTGAAAATTTACTTAAAACGTTTTTAATCGTACACGCACGGAATTAAGATTGTCTGTAGATAGAAAAGGCTCTAGCCGGGATCATCAGATACCGCTAAAGCCTTTTATGGATAGGAAATTCTTCGAACCTTATTTAAACTGCATCATCTTGCTGATATACTTCCCGACAATATCGAACTCTAGGTTCACTACCGTACCTTTCTCGATCTGGCAAAAGTTCGTGTTATCGTGCGTATAAGGGATGATAGCGACTTGGAAACTGTTTTGCTGGGAGTTGCATACCGTCAGGCTGACGCCGTTCACGCAAACGGAGCCTTTCTCCACGGTCATATACCCCCGCCGGGCCATCTCCTTATCAAAAGCGTACTCGAACGTATAGTACCAGCTGCCGTCCGCCTCCTTCACCTCCGCACAAACGGCGGTCTGGTCCACGTGCCCCTGTACGATATGCCCGTCCAGACGGCCGTTCATCAACATGCTACGCTCCAAGTTCACCTTATCGCCCACTTTCAGGTTCCCGAGGTTCGAACGTTCCAAGGTCTCCTTGATAGCGGTAACCGTATACGTATCTTCCGTCATGCTTACCACCGTAAGGCAAACGCCGTTGTGAGCCACGCTCTGATCTATTTTCAGCTCATTCACGAATGAGCACTTCATCGTCAGATGAAGGTTTCCTTTATCGGATTGGAGGGCTACTACCTGAGCCGCTTCTTCTACAATACCTGAGAACATAATCAAATTGTTTTTAGTTTGTACTCCCAAAACTGTTATTTATTCATGGGCAAAGATAACGCCTTTGAAGTAATAAGCCCGATAAAAAGGATGTTATTAAATGTTTTTATCACGGTAGAAACCGCACTTATTTATCGTCCAAGGAGCTCAAATCGTATCGTTGGCTTCCCATACCCAACGCTTCCGCATCCTCAACGATATGAAAGCCTAAAAACGAAATTAGGGCTACTCACACGGCTCCGTATCTCGTATATCATTCTAAACCATCCCTAAACATTCCTTAAAGCCACTTGTTTCATAAATAGATTATCCTAATAATATAGATCTTATGAAATCAAAGAATTTAACACTGGCCTCTCTTTTCGCCGGCTTGCTCATGTTCATGAACCCTACGGGAAGCGAGGCGTGTACAAGGGCCGTTTACCTCGGGCCGGACAATATGGTCGTAACCGGACGTACCATGGATTGGAAAGAGGACCCGCAATCCAACCTTTACCTCTTCCCCCGGGGAGTGCAAAGAAGGGGGGCGATATCCGATAATACCATCCAATGGACCTCGAAATACGGAAGCGTGGTGACCGCCGGGTATGATATCGGTACGTGCGACGGCATGAACGAGAAGGGACTTGTAGCCAACCTATTGTTCCTCACCGAGTCATCTTATTTCCGACCGGACGATAACCGCCCGGTTATGGGGCTTAGCATCTGGACGCAGTATGTACTCGATAATTTCGCCACGGTAGATGAGGCGGTTGCCGAGTTAAGCAAGGAGGTCTTCCGCATCGACGATCCGGATCTCCCGAACGGGGCGAAATCGACCTTGCATCTCTCGATCTCGGACGCTTCAGGAAATAGCGCTATCTTCGAATACCTGAACGGGAACTTGGTTATCCACGAGGGACGGGAATGCCAAGTCATGACGAATTCCCCTACATACGATAAGCAACTAACCTTAAACGATTACTGGCAACAGATAGGCGGCTTAGTCATGTTGCCGGGTACGAACCGAGCTTCCGATCGTTTCGTGCGTGCCTCTTTCTATATCCACGCCATCCCGCAGACAAGTAATTTCAGGGAAGCGGTAGCCGGGGTATTCAGCGTAATGCGTAACGTATCGGTACCTCTGGGAATCACGACCCCGGATCAACCGAATATCTCCTCTACCCGCTGGCGTACGGTAGCCGACCAGAAGAATAAGGTATATTACTTCGAGTCTACTTTAAGCCCGGATATCTTTTGGGTAGATTTCAAGAGCTTGGACTTCAAGGCAGGTACACCTATCAAGAAACTAACGCTCACAGACGGCGAGATTTACGCCGGAAACACCGCCAAAGATTTCAAGGACAGCAAACCGTTACCGTTCTTGTTCGGGATCTGAAGGGCCGATATCAACATCCCTGCCGGATGCTGTCCACGGGATTCGTGCTGGCAGCCCGGTAGTTCTGGATCGTAACCGTGAGCAACGTGATGATCGTAATGGCAAGGAAAGCCAAGAGGAAAATCCACCAATGGAGCGGAGCCTTCAAGGCGAAATTCTCTTGCCAGCGCTCAATGCCGTACCAAGCGATCGGCGAGGCGATCACGAAACAGATCATGACGATCCATAGATACGATAGGTTATGCTTCCGCAACAAGTCCATCACGGTAGCGCCAAATACCTTCCGGATACCGATCTCTTTCCGTTTATATTCGCTCTCAAACAAGACAACACCAAATACGCCTACCAAAGACACAAATACGGCAATCAAGCTGAAGAACAAGATTTGTTTGCCAAGTAGCAGCTCTTTCTGGTACAAGTTCTCTTGGATATTGTTGAACAAATGGATATCAAGGGGATAATCAGGATCTAGTTCCCGCAAGGAGCTCTCTATGTCTAGCGAGAGTTGACGGTAGTCCGTCCCTGGGCGAACAAGGATCATCAGGTTCGTCAAGGTCCCAGCCATAATATCTTTTCCGACAAAGATGGCGAACGGCTCCAGCTTATCCCGGAACGAGTTATATTTCAGGTCAGGCACGAAACCGGCGATCTTCTCCCTACGATGTAAATCTCCCCAGTCCAACCGGATTGGATCTCCCGCTTTCAGCCCATAGGTCCGTTTCGCTTCCTCATTGAACAAATAAGTGCCATCGCTCAACTGGTCTTCCGGCAGGAATCCCCGACCCTCCAGAATAGGAAGGGCCAATACCCGCTCAATCTCCGAGTCTGCCTGCACCACCTTGAATTGGATATCCTCATCCACGTAGGTACGTCCCCAGCCGGAGTAATTATCCTCAGCGCCAAGCACTCTTGAGGTAAACGACAAGGCCTCGACAGAGGAGAGTTGCCCCAACCGCTGACGCACGCTCTCCGGTTGCCTGCTCAGATTACGGTTTAGCTTTACGGTGACAATCCGCTCGCTATCGAATCCAAGCGGCGTATGAAGCATATTGTAATTCTGCCACGTGATAAACAAAGCCGCTATAACCAAAATAAAAGAGGCCACGAACTGAAATCCTACTAACACATTGCGGAACGAGCGCCCCTTGGGAGATAAGCCGAAATTTCCTTTCAGCACCAGTGCCGGAGAGAAAGAGGTGATATACCAAGCCGGCCAGCAACCAGCGATAAGTCCGATCAGCAACACAAAGCCTCCACAGGCGATCAACAAGGGCATCTGCCCCTCCAAGGAAATGCCTCCACTGACCAAATCCACAAACCCGGTCTTCGACAACAGGCGAACCAGCAGCAAAGCGATCAGGTAAGACAACAGGCACATCCCCACCGCCTCCGAGGCCACGGCCATCCGGAGCGCCGATACCGGACTCCCCAATACCTTCCTCGTGTTGATGCCCCGCAGACGGACCGGCACCAAAGCATTGCTGAAGTTCATGAAATTAATGACCGCTATCAATACGATCAAGATAGCGATAGCAGATAGCGCTTGAAGCTGGGCATAACTCCCCTTTTGCTTCTGTGAATCGTAGCTCGTGTCAGTCTTAAAATAGATATCCGGCAGAGAAGTCAAGCGCAATTGTCTCGTTTTCCAATTCCATTCGTCGTGGCGGAAATTTTTCTCGAAACCAGCCAAGACATCCGGAGCGGAGGCCGGATTATCCAGACGGAGATAACACTCAAAATTATTTTGCATCCAAGCGCCTGCGCCTTCCTTGTCCGATATGCGCCGATAGACCGCATTACTGACGATCGAGTTGGAGGGAAAGTCCCGGTAGACACCTCCCACCTCGGACGTCCACCCCTCTCCGATCAAGACTTGCCCGACCGCCGGATGATTGCCGAAGAAACGATGAGCCATACTTGCCGGTATCAATACCCGGCCCTTCTCCTCCAACGCCGCCGCTTCACCTTCCACCATATCAAAGTTGAAAACACGGGCATAGGAGGGATAGCAGGCATAGAGCTCCTCATGGAAAGTCATCCGCTCACCATCCCGATCCACCGTGATATACTTCTTATCGCCCCACCGATTGATTAGCGCCCCCTCCTCAATATGTGGAGAGGAGGCCAAGAACCGATCGATAAGCGGGCGGTTCAATACGACTTGCGCCCCTTTATTATTGTGAACGATCTCCAAGCGATACAACCGGTCGGCATGCTTATGGAAACGATCGTATCCCCACTCGTAACGAACTTGCATGAACAAGATCAAGAAAGCTGTGAAAGCCACAGATAATCCTGCTACATTCAAGAAACTAGCCATTTTAAAACGACTGATCACAAAAACGAAATTTCGTACGATTGAGTTCATGATATTTTCTTTTAAAAGTTACTAAAGCCTATGCCTAAAGCTATCCACCGGATTCGATGTGGCAGCCCGGTAGCTCTGGAAAAAGACAGAGACAAACGAGATCACGAGGCAGAATAAGCCGGCAGCGATAAATATCAGCGGGCTTAAACCGATACGATACGAATAGTCGGACAGCCAATCTTTCATAAAGTACATAATAATAGGTATGGCAATCACGAAAGCGATCAGCACATAGTTCAAGAACGTGAATACGAGCTTAACCAATATCTGCCGGTTGCTGGAACCAAATACCTTTCGTACGGATACTTCTTGCAAACGCTGTTGGATAAAATAAGTGGACATCGCCAATAAGCCTAGCAAAGAAATAAGGATGGCGATTATCGAGAATACGATTACGATCTTTGCCAAACGGATTTGCGAGTCGAATGAGTTTTGTAAACTCTCATCCATGAAGAAAGCCTCAAACTCAAGTCCGGTCACTTTCTCATATACTTTACCGATAGCCTCCTTTGCGGCGAAAGGATCACCTTGTGTCTCGATCAAAATCATCCAAGGAGCTTCATTATCTTTCAAGAAACGGAACATGACAGGGTTCATCCCTGTCGTCACATTTCCAAAGCAATAGAAATCCCGGACGATACCCGCTATCGCTATCGGCCTTTCGTGCCTATCCAACATAAAAGAGGTCGCATCCTCCGATAAGTTCATCTCACGCATCGCTTGCTCGTTTAGGAACCAGCCCTCTGTCGTTAAATGGTTATCACGCAAAATCTCCAATCCCAGCATATCGTAACAATCCTTATCCATAACGAATTGCTGAAAAGATATATTTTGCCCCTGATAAGTAGAAGTCCAATTATTACTACCGAATAAAGGCAATCCTTGAGTCTTCCCGACCCTATCTACGCATGACAAACCTTTCAACTCACCGACAAAAGCGGATAACTGCCTTTCATCCACCGACCGCATAGCCAATAAATTCTTCGTTTTATATCCGACAGGAGCGTTGATCATATGAACGATCTGGCAAACCATCGTGATAGAGGCGGCGATCATCGTGATCGTGATCACATTCTGGAATACGATAAAGAACTTACTGAATACCATTTTCGTCTTAGCTCGGAACGTACCCCTTACCACCTCGATCGGTTTAGAAGAAGAAATAATGATAGCAGGCAGTAAGCCGGATAAAACTCCCACGACAACCGTTAATGAAACCAAAGCCAATAGCCAGACAGGTCTACCCAATACATTCATATCGACACGTGTCTGCAATAAATCATTGACAAACGGCACGACCGCCAAAGCAAGGAGAACCCCAATAACCAAAGAAATAAACGTAAGCAAAGTAGACTCCAGCATCAAGCGCATGAATAACTCGCCCCGTGAAGAACCCAAAAGGCGCCGGGTAGCCATCTCCTTCGCCCTGAAACCCGCTTGGGCGACCGTCAAGTTAATATAATTAATGACCGCGAAAATCAAGATAAGGAAACCTACGGACATCAGCACGATCACGAAACGCCAATCTCCCTTTCGCAAAGAAGAGTAAGAAGCGGCTTTCGCAAAATACTGCTCACTAAGCGGCAATATGCGTACCTCCTTTGCCGTCCCATATTGATACGGCCAATAAAACTCCTTGAACCAATGGGCCATATCCTCCGCACGAGAAGGGAAATCACTACCCTCACGCACCAAGACAAAAGCCGATGTACTTCCGGCATTCCCCAACTGATCCGGGGCTAAGCTGGGGTTAAAACAGCTAACCTGCTCCCAACGCACGATCACATCCGCTTCGGGAATAGAGGAATGAAGTAAATCCTCCACCACCCCGTTTATAGTAGCCGATATGGTATCTCCCACCACTAACTGCCGTCCCATCGGATCATCCGTTCCGAACATCTTACGGGCGAACGAAGAGGAGACCACCGCATAGTTCCCGGCGGCCAACGCTTGCTCACGAGTGCCTTGTAACAGCCGGAAATCAAAGAAATCGAAGAACGTGGAGTCCGCAAACATCACGTTCGCCTTTAGTTTCCGATCACCGGAAACTACAACTATATTGCTTGAATTATCTGCCACTACCGGGCAAACTTTCTCTACCTCCGGATAGCGTTCCTTTATCTTATAAGGAATGGCAGCTCCGGTGGCCATCCAATTTTCATTCCCGACCAGATAGATACGATCCGCCTTGGTATGGAATTTATCTGTAGACATCTCCTGTACCGTATAGACCGCTATCAATAACACAAACATCAACGATACAGACAGACCAAACACGTCTATCAGCGTATAAGCCTTATTCCTTCCGAGGAACTTGAAAAAGGACTTAAAGTTCAATAAATTATTCATGAATTATAAATTTTCAATTACTCAGATTTCAAGCAGTTCACCGGATTATCATTAGCCGTCTTGCGGGCATCCAGACAAACCACGGAATATATAATCAATAATACACATACGCCGCAACCCAAGAATATGTACCATGACAAAGGAACCTTCTCCGTGAATTGCTCTTGCCACTTTTGCAAGACAAAGTATGCTATACCACCGCCTAATATGACCGCATAGATACAGATATATCCGATATCCTTTATGAACAACCTCAATATATCCCATAAGGTAGCCCCATTCACCCGGCGGACGGCGATCTCCTTACGACGACGGCTCACCTCATCATTCGTATAGCCTATAAGTCCTATCAACGTAACAAGAAGCGTGACCAAACCTCCGATCATCACGGAATCACGGAATTGACGGGAGTCCTTATATAGATCCATGATCTCGGAACGGAAAGAGATAGCGTTCAGTTCACGATCCGGAAATGTCTCGGATATCTTCTGCTGTAAACGAGCCATACTATCGTTGCTCAGCTCATGGAACTTCACCTGCAAGGTATACATGGGCTTATGCGCATAGAATAATACGGAAGGCCGCATATCTTGGTTCGAGATTCCTCCCAGACGGATATTCTCATAAACACCGCAAATCGTGAATGGCTCCTCATTCCATTTGCTATGCTCGGTGACGCAAATATCCTTCCCAACAACATCATCCGTCCAGCCCGCTACCAATTTCATTTTCTCCACGAAACGGCGGTCTACCATCACCTCTCTTGAATTGGTCACATTCTCCGTGAACGAGCGGCCTTGGATCACGGGAATCTCCATCATGTCCAAATATCCGTTACCTACCCAATAGAGATCGGCGATATTAAAAAGCTCTTGAGTCTCACCCGGTAAAAGAATATTATTACCGGAAGCATGCTCGAAAGGCAATTGATAAACGGTGGTAGCCGCAGCGACTCCCGGAAGCCGCATCACCTCATCCAGAATCTTGGCACGAGAGGTAGAGTCCACGCCAGCTAACCCGCAGTAGGCAAGGTTCTCATAGGCATATCCCGGACGATCGTTCACCATAAACGTATATTGACGGGCAACGAAAACAAGCATCGTCACCAAAAAGCCCGTGGCTACAAACTGGACAAGCAACAAGGCTTTCTTCCAGATACGCTTATTTTCCCGGTAATTACGGAAAGCGGAGGCCACCGGAATCCGAGCGTATAATGATCCCGGCATAAAACCAGATACGAAAAACACCAAGATACATATCCCTAGCAAGACCAAGCTACCATTAGACAAGAGCAAGGAATCTAACGAAGTCGCCAACAACTCCTCTACCGTACCTCTAAACGCAAGGATCAACAATAAGGCCAAGACCAGTGAAAGCACTATATGTACCAACGCCTCACCAAACATCATACCATGAATATTATTCTCGCTTGCCCCATAACATTTATGGACAGCCACCTCCTTCGAGCGATTTACGATAGAGGATATCACGATCAAGATATAGTTCATCACCGCCGTGAAGATCAAAGCGAAGGCCAGTAAGGAAAGTATCCATGTCATTCGCTTGACTTGCGGCAACTCCTTGTGTAAGCCATCCAGCTCATGAAACGAGAAACCAATGTTAAACCCTGTCTTTTGCTGTTCCTCCGGAGGGAAATAAGAATTCACGAACGTATGCACCTGTTCCTCCAAAGCTAAAGGATTCACTCCCTTGTGCAATTTCACGTAGCTTATGTAACGATCATTTCCCAACATATTAGTAGGCGAACCCTCCCACATGAACCGACCCGCCGAAGCCATAGAAACAATCACATCGTAACGGGAATGAGAATTTTCCGGAACTTCCTCAAAAACGCCACCAATAGTCATAGTACGTCCCGGCGAACTGTCTACCGTGAAGTTTTTCCCGATAACATCGCCCCCGATATTTTTCGCTATACGACTTGATACCAACACGTACATCGGGGTGGAAAGAACCTCTTTCGCATTTCCGATCAGCATAGGACGAGGAAGAATATCAAAGAAACAACTATCCGCTATGATACAACGACCGGAGTATTTCATCTTGGTGTCGGTCATCGTAAAGGTCCAGTCTCTAAAACTCGTGTATCGGGTGACGGTCTCGATCTCGGGTATCTGTTGTTGCATCGTGGGAGCGATGCCACCGCTTGTTTGCGGATAATCCTTCAACTCCCCTCCATTTTGCTGGTATTTCGCCCATACTTGATAGACCCGGTCTCTATCCGGATAAAAATCATCATACGATTGTTCGAAATAGACTTTAGCGATCAATACCAAACCTACCGCTAAACCGATTCCCAACGATACGATTTTCATCACGTTATGCCGCCCTTTCTTAAAAATGGAACGAATGGCGATTAGTATGTTTTTCATATTATATCGATTTTATTCCAGCACCAGCACTTCATTATCCTTATAACTCTCATAACTGGACACAATCACCTTCTCACCGGCTTCCAGACCTTCAAGAACCTCATAATATTGCGGGTTCTGACGACCGATCTTGATAGAACGCCTGTAAGCTTTCTTTCCATCCGGATCAAGAACAAATATCCAACTTCCACCCGTACTCTGGAAGAAAGTTCCCTTCGGGATAATGATACTCTCGGTAGGTTGTCCCAGCTCCAAGTTGATATAGTAGGTCTGTCCGCTACGGATATTATCCGGACGCTCACCCGTGAAAACGAAATCCGTACGGAACTTACCATCACGAACCTCGGGATAAACTTTGCGCACCGTTAAGTCGAAAGACGAGCCTTGACGCTCGAAAGCGGCGCTTAAGCCCGGTTTCACGCGGTCTATATAATGCTCGTCGATCATGGCCTCTATCTTATAATCGGAAAGGTCGTTAATCTGGCCGATCTTTTGTCCGGGATTGATGCTTTGCCCCAATACGACATCCAACAGTCCCAACTCACCGTCGATCTGGGAACGGACATTCAAGTTTTCCTTACGTTCGCGGATCAACAGGATATTCTTCCGCATGTTCGCCAAGCTGGCCTCCATCTCATCCATCTGGATCGTGCGGGAGATAGAGTCTTGGCGCAAGCGCTCGGTAATCAAGGCGTGCTTTTGAGAGGCTAACTCGAAGTCCTCCTTCGCTTTCAGATAATCCTCCTTGGCGATCAAGTTCTCTTTATACAACTGCTCTTGTTGGTTGAACGAGCGGCGGGCCCGGTTCATGTCCATATCGTATTGAAGTTTCTCCATCTGATTGGTCAGCTTATCCTGCTCCATGGTAACCTGCGTATTACGAAGGAAGTTCTGCTTCTCCGCCAACTCGGCCTCAGCGTTCAAGATCTGCAAATCTAGATTTGAGTTGCTCAGACGAACAATGATATCGCCTTTCTTCACTTGGGCACCCTCTTCCACGACTTTCCCCTGTACGATACCGCCCTCCTCGGGGCTAAGCTGCACGACCGTGATCGGTTGCACCTGACCATCCATACGAAAGAAGTCATTGAATTGCTCACGGGTCACATTGCCGATGCTAATTCCTCTCGCGTCCACTTTCAACGTAGAAGCATGATCACCAAAGATAATCCATCCCAACAAGATAACGAACAACACGCCACCCGCTACATAAGGAATATGCTTCTTCTGAAGACCTTTCTTTTTCTCTAATTGTATATCCATCGTATTCTATATTTTTTATTATCATCTAAATTCTATGTTCTCAATTCTTATTCATTGATAAGAGGCTTGCCCTTATAATAATCTACCAACTTGCTTTTCAATAAGTACATCAATCGCTTTTGAAGCAAATTGGCCTTGGACTCCAACAGCGTATTCGCGCTTGTCTGTACATCCAGCGTACTCATCAAGCCTTCCTCGTACTTCCGTAGGGTCACACGATAAGCCAACTCATCCGATCTCACCTTCTTATCCATCTGTATGGCCTCTTTAGCGTATCCCTCACGATCCAGGACCGATTGCTCTACCGCTGTCTGCAACTGGCGAAAGACCTCTGTTCTTGTCTCCCGCGCGATCCGCATATTGTTACGGTAACGACGAGCGTTCGTTAATCTGCTCAAACCATCGAATAAGGGGAAGCTAAGGCTAAAAGAGACATATTCACCACGGTTATTCTTAAACTGATCCTTGAAAGCTTCCGGAGAGGTCTCAGACTTCAGGTTCTCGAAATAACTCGTAGAGATTCCAGCATTCAAATAAATACTCGGCAGCAACTTTCCTTTATAAATACGATATTGGTATTTACTTTGCGTTAATTGATACTCGGCTTGCAAGGCGGTAGGGTTATTCCCGGACGCATAAGCGAAAATCTCCGCCACGTTCTCTACTTCCGGGACATAATTGATATCAGGTAATAAAGTATCCACCTCCAGTTCTAAATCAGATGGATAATTCATACATTCCCTCAAGGTAAGCAAGGCCGTATTGAAAAGATTCTGCTGGTGGGTCAATGTATAATCATCGGCCGCTACTTGAGCCTCGAATTGAGCTACATCCGCTTTCCCTTTCAAACCCAGCTCTTCTTGCCGGCGAGTCTTATATAAGGTACGGTTACTCTCCTCCAATTTCTCGGCCGCCATACGAATCGTTCCTTTATAATACACCACATCCATATAAGCCTGCATGGTTTTCATCGCTAAATCATCTTTCGCTTTCTGTATGTCATTAACTCCCATACGGCGATTGGATTTTGCCATCAACCATTGATTGATCAGCTGTCCGCCCGTAAAAATAGGAATAGAAGCGTCGAGGCCATAGTTATTATTAAACGTAGAAGTATTCTCATAGGTATTGGTCGCAGGATCGATCGAACGGCCAAAACTATATTGCGCTCCGACCTTAGCCGATGCCGCCGGGAAAAAAGAAGCTACGGCGGCATTCCGTTCCGCCTTATACGTATCTGATGTATAAACTTGCTTTTTAACCGATGGGCTGTTTTCCACGGCATAGCGCATACATTCATCCAAAGTCCAAAGTTTCTCTTGGGCCACCGTCGCCGTAGCGAAACTGAGAGAAAGAACTGTTGTAAGTAATATTTGTTTCATTGCTCTATTATTTTCTACCTAAATAATAGCAAAGAACGTGCCAAAACACATAAACAACTAAACAACAATCAGATAACAAAAAGCTATTCTTTTAGAACTGTCCAATATTTTGACAACGCTGTCTAATTGTTTGACACTATTCCCACTTTGACACGTAAGAGCGTCTCCTCTTCTCCCTAAGTAAAAAACGCTCTACTCCTATATGAATTCTTGCTCGATAGCCTATGAATTCTTATGCGCATACTGTATAATTCTACAAACCACGACGTGGTCTGTACAGATCAAGACGTGGAATATACAAATCACGACGTGGTCTATATATTCCACGGCGATAATCTGGAAATAGATGAGATAGTAATTATATTTGTATATAGTAAGAAGAATGTTTTTTACTTGAAGATACGAACAATTGTTTTGATTACAATCGTTGACTATCCTTTAGATTTAAGGGCAGGACACAAAAAAAGGGAAACAGTTGAATACCAACCATTTCCCCTTTTCTAAGTCGGGGTACCAAGATTCGAACTTGGGACCCCCTGCTCCCAAAGCAGGTGCGCTAACCGGACTGCGCTACACCCCGTTTTGCAATTCATAGTGTTTATCTCTGATTGCGGTGCAAAGGTACGCCTTTATTTTAAACTACAAAACTTTTCGGTAACTTTTTTCATGAAAAATATCATTTTCTTGTTGAGTGGATAGAATGGAACTTTGCGTCAGATAGTTCTTATCGTTGGCGTAAATAAATAAAAGGGTTCCATTCTTTATCGTATTAATAATTGGTTTACTGACAGATACAGGCAACGCAGGGCAACCAAAGCTACGTCCTAACCGACCCGAGGAAGCTACCACAGAAGGATCGGAATAAGAGGCGCCATGAATTACAATCGCCCTTTGCTTAGCCAAATCATTTATTCCTTTTTCCAATCCATTTAGGATAAGCGAATAGCCATTCCGGCCTTGGTACGTATTTTCCGTCAGATAAAATCCTAAAGAGCTTTTGTGGGAACCGTTCTCGTTCGAGAAAGAGGTCGCATAATTCCCCCCGCTATTCTTACCGTGAGAAACCAAAGAGGTGTAAAGTATTCTCTTTTGCCGTATATCCAATACAACCATACGCTCCGCCGTAGAAGGTTTAGAGAAATCGATCAATGTAAGGATATCCTTATTTTTCCGATCAATCTTCTCGGAACCTCTAAGCCCCTGCATAAACGCATCGAAACAAACCCATTGATCCAATCGCATCTCCTCATATAATTGGCGCCCCATAACCGCCACAGACGTTGATCCCGTTTCCGGAGATAGGGCACGCAAAACGCCACCGGTTGAAATTGAACCTACAGACAAGACAATAAAAAACAAATACAAGAAAATCCTTCGCATACTAAAAAACAATAACGCCGCAAAGTTATGATTTTTATTCTAATACAAAAACAATCGTCTCATTAACAGGCGCCCAATCGTAAACAAATTGCGCATGCGAAGTCGCGTTTCTCACACACATATGAGACCGGGGTGTCGTTCCCAACGAAGGACTATATTCGATCAACGATTTACGAGGAGCGTTGACCGGTACGCCATGGATATACGCCCCATTCGTAAAACGGTTGGCATAAGGAGCGAATCCGCCAGTCTCCTTGGAACCGTCTACCAAATAGATCATGCGAGACTTTTTTTCTTGGAGAACATACATTCCCAACGGGGTTTCCTGCGCATAAGGAGGACGATGCTGTCCGGTAGTCGCAGGGTTCATGCTACGAACCAACCATTTCGAGCCGACGTGCTCCAAGGTCGCGATATTCTGGTTATGACGATCCACGAAGATCGCCTTATCGAAGACTACCGTATCCCCTATTTGCTTGATATATTTCTTCGGAGCATACCACTCCTCCTCCCCATCGTACACGGTTTGTATACGAGCGAATTTAGAATCCTCATCCATCGCCTTGATACGAACCAAGCTACCGTCACGTCCATAGATCTCGGGAGTCACGGTATCAGTCAGCAAATAAAGCGGGACGGATTGATAGCGTTCTACACCAAGCGTATCGGAAACCCTCTTATAGGCATCTCTCTTGAAGACTTTTACAAGAGGAGCCTCTCCATTCCTGTTTTTATAGTTCTGCAAGATCGCCCATTGAGACGGCTCCCTTTGGATCGACTCCAATAAGGATAATCTTTCTTTCATTTTCTCCCACTGGAACTCCCGTGTCGTATCTTTATAGGGGTAAGTATCTTCTAAAGTATGCTTATCGTAAAGCAGCTCTTTCTCTATTTCGATACGGGGAGGCAAAGTCTCCACGATCACAGCGGAATCCTTCGATATAGAATCCACAGGAGTTAAGACCTCGGTTTGAGCAGGCTCGGTCCTCGGCGTACAATAACTTAGCGTACAAAGGCTCGATATCAAAAGTATAAAAACTGTTCTCGTCATCATTATTACCCGGGATTTATTTGAATATCGTAAATATACGATTTTTTCCAAATAACAGGTAATCTTATCATCTTGTTTACAAAGTAACCGCGCCAAATGACAGAGCTATCCTATATTCATCCTATAATCCATTTACTGCCCGGTATTAATGAGATAATCTTTGTCGTCACATAACAGCAGATAAATGTACTTACCGCAATGCATGGTATGGCGGCGACAGTAGGCAAGGCTAAGTCGTGCTTAAACACCGTTACCCACAATCCGAGCCAAAATATATGCATAAGGTACATACCGTAGCTGAGTTTAGACATCTCTGTTATGAGTCGTGGAGATTTCGAATTGCCTATGCAAGTAAAAGCGAGGAACGTACCCGCCGTAAGAAGCACACAATTGATCGTACAGAAAGCCCATCCGATCTCTATCTCAGGTGTGACAAGAGTTACTCCGGGTATCGCTTGGACATAGAAGGAATAAATCGTCAGCAAGGCACCGACGACCATCGAGGCGATTCCGATAACCAGACGTTTAGAACGGTTCCATGTAAGATGGACATGTATATAATGTGCCAGTACGAGGTATCCTAAATAACCGGAGAAGTACCACAGTATATGGTATTCGTTCCAAAAACATTGTCCCCACACCTCGCCGAAGCAACGATTGAGATAGGGCATACAGGTCGACAACAGAAACAAGCCGATGAAAAAACGCTCTTCTTTCGCCGTGGCTTTATTCAACCATGGCGATATTACGGGTATAAATAAATAGAGGCTGATCAAAGGGTACATGAACCACAAATGTCCGGCCTGTGAAGGAAAGTTCAAGAATATTCTCGATATATCTTTCAATGATGTCTCGGCATCTATCTGCCCCCACAGCAAGGGTAAAGTGCTGTATAGTATCATAAATATGAAAAACGGCGGTAAGATGCGGATACAACGCTGACGGTAGAATTGCCAAGAGGTCAGCCCTGCCTTCATCGGCGCAAGAAGAAAGGCGGAGACAATTATAAACAATGGCACCGCCATGCGTGAGAAACCATCGTATACGGCTACCCACAACCGATCAGCCTCATTGGCCAGATAAGATTGCGGTCCCACCATATCCGTGGAGCCCTCAGCTCCATAAAAGTTTTCACTGGCGTGGACAACCATGACAAGGAAGCACGCGAACACACGCACGTAATCCAAAAAAACTATACGCTTCATTTTTTGTTTTAGTATTATTATTCGTTAGATGATTTCAAGTTTGTCTTTTTACGCGAAGCATGCATTCAAGAGGGATATATTTCGATGTTTTTCCTGATACTGCTTTATGGCGCACAAAGGTAAAAAAAGTCGGAAAGAATATATACCTTTGTCATATTATAAATGAAATCTAAAATAAAAACATATGAGATCTATTAATGGCGCGGTTTTACGTAGCGCATTTGCGATGGTATTAGGGTTTGTTTTGGTATTATGGCCGGAAGCAGCCATAACCTATCTGGTTATCACGATCGGTATACTATTTATTTTACCGGGGTTATTCGCTATCCTCAGCTATTTCACCCGACCGAAGAACGAGAACGGGGAGAAACCGATGTTTCCTATCGAGGCAGCGGGAAGCGTACTGTTCGGAGCGTGGTTGGTGATCATGCCCGAGTTCTTCGTGAATATATTAATGTACGTACTCGGAGCCTTATTGGTAATTGCCGGTGTACAGCAATTGGTTTCATTGATATCCGCAAGGAAATGGAGCAATGTACCGTTGGGGTTCTACCTGATGCCGGCTTTGATCTTGATAACCGGAGTAATGATTCTTGCCTACCCGTTCGGGGCGGCGGCAAATACATTCGTAATCTTCGGTGTAGCCAGCATTTTCTACGGGGCTTGTGAGTTGATCAACTGGTATAAGTTCCGCAAGCGTATAGAAAATACCGGATTATGATTTCCGGTATTCCATGGGTGATATACCCATATGCTTCTTGAAAAACTTACCGAAAGTGGATTGATCGGAGAAGTGGAGTATATCCGCTACCTGCTGAACCGTGGCTTGCGGGGCCTTCAACAGCATCTTGGCCTCGACGATCAAGGCGTCGTCAATCCATTTATTCGCTGATTTACCCGTTAGCTCTTTCAAGATAAGCGAAAGATACTGTGGGGTAATAAATAATTTCTCGGCATAGAAAGTAACGACGTGCTGCTCCTTGCAATGCTCGAAAAGCAATTGCAGGAACTGCTCGAAAAGCTCCTCCTTCCGGGAGAGTGTAGGTGCCGTCATCAGCTCCTTCTTACCCATAAAGATATTAGCCAACTCGATAAAGAAACCGACTAAGGCGTTTTGGAGAGCCTCCTTCTGGAAAAAATGGGTACGCAGCTTCATCTTTTCCCGTAAGATTGAGAATTGGCCGGATATATGCTCAGTCTCCTCGGCACTCATCGCAGCACATGGATTCTTACGGATCTGCATATAATGCACCATAGAGTTCTTTTTCCCTGCCGGGGTAGTATATCCATCCAGAAAAGATCTGGACACGATCAACAAACGCCCTCTCAAATCTTTGCTCACTTTCGATACCTGTATGATATGAGTCGGCATCAAGGTTATAAACGTATTCTTCTCTATCTTATATGGAATATAGTCTACCGAGATATCGGCAGTACCTTCCTGTACCAAGATCATCAACAAAGCATTTAAACGCATCGGGGTGGAATGCTCCAGCCTTTTTTCCTCGTAATTAATCAAATCTCCATTCAGATCCGCTATCGATAAATCATCTTGAAAGTTGTCGCTGGACTCAATTCCCTTGATTAACTCAGTGACTTCAATTAAAGGTAAATTTTTCATATCTATCTGTAGATTTTTATTATCACCTCGGACAAAGATAGAAATAAAAAGCCAAAGACCACCCACTATTTCGTTTTTAACCAATTTTCATCCAAAATTGAACGAATAACAAGAATTTTTGACAATATCCTGTTTCATTCCATACCAATACCGTAACAGTATAAACCTTTCTGGTTTTCTAAATATATCAGACCTTTGCGAATAGATTCGACGGGAATATCCGGTCATTGGTCGATTCCAACGGACGAGTCAGCGCTTTTTACTTGTATACGGAGATTGCCCCGGCTACTTTTGACGTAACAAAAAAGAATATGATAAAAGAACAGATTATTAATACGGCGTTCGATCTTTTTTCTCAATATGGCATCAAGAGTGTGAGTATGGATGATGTAGCGAAAGCGGCTGGCATCTCCAAGCGTACACTTTACGAGTCGTTCGAGGACAAGGAAACCTTGCTGATCGAGGGGATCGATCACAATTCCGAATCGCTCGGACAATATCTGACGGGACTGGAAAAAGAACCTTTCAATGCCTTGGAAGTAATCCTGCTCTTCTATGAGGAGATGATGAAAAACCCGAGATGGTTCAACGAGAAGTTTTACGAGGACTTGAAGAAATATCCGAAAGCCCAACAAAAAATAGAGATGAATAAAGCGAGAATGGGTAAGAGGTGTATGGACTTGTTCACACGGGGCGTTAAAGAGGGCGTGTTCCAAGAGGGGATCAACTTCGAGATCATGGCCTTACTGGTGAAAGAGCAGACGAAGATGTTGCGGCCTTCCAATGTCTTCTGCAAGCATTCCATCACCGAGGTATACAACACGATCCTCCTCACATTCCTGAAAGGGATCAGTACCGAGAAGGGAAGAGCGATCCTAGACCGATTCGATCTCAAACAATCCTATGATTTATAGCGAACACTTAATGAGTTTAATCACAGACAAAATCTATCCTAAATGAAACGATTATTGATGAGTAGAAAAATGATGTTGGTCACATTTATGGTATTGCCTTTTCTGGCGGCGAGACCGGTTCTGGCTCAAGACACCCTGAAACTGGATCTTGGGAAAGCGCTAGAGATCGCCCTTAGCGAGAACCCGACCGTAAAAGTTGCCGATAAAGAAATACAGAAGAAAAAGTACGCACGTAAAGGCTCGTACGCTTCTCTATTTCCGCAGATCAGTTTTGCGGGGGACTACAACCGTACCTTGAAGAAACAGGTGATGTATATGGATTTCGACATGGGTGACATGGGAGGCGGCAGCTTGCCCGAAGGCACGGACATGTCGAGTATGGACGAGGGCTTCGAGGTAGGACGTAGCAACAACTGGAGCTTGGGCTTCAACGCTTCCATGCCACTGGTGAACGCCTCCTTATGGAAAAGCTTGAGTATCTCGGCCTTAGACGTGGAATTGGCGGTGGAGCAAGCTCGCTCTTCTAAAATAGCGATGGTGAACCAAGTGAAAAAGAGCTTTTACGCCGTCCTTCTGGCAAGCGACTCTTACCGGGTATTCAAGCAAAGTTACGACAATGCCATGGAGAATTATCTGGATATCAAACGGAAGTATGAACAGGGAACCGTAGCTGAATACGATTTGATACGTGCCGATGTGACGGTAAAGAATACAGAGCCTAATCTGTTGCAGGCAGAGAACTCCCTTACCTTGGCTAAATGGCAGTTAAAAGCGTTATTGGGTATGGATCTGGATTTAAATATCGATTGCGACGGGCAACTGACGGATTTCAAGTCCAGCCTCTTCGCCGACTATCTATCCACGGATACAACCTTATCCGAGAATACCGACTTGAAACAATTAGACCTTCAGGCGGAACAGCTAAAAAAGACGCTGGTCATGCAGAAATTCGATTATCTGCCGACCTTGTCGCTGACCGGTCTATATCAATGGAGTGCCATGAACAATGACTTCAAGTTCAAGAATTACAGATGGAACCCCTATTCGATGATCGGTATCACGTTATCGGTTCCTATCTTCTCCGGAGGTAGTAAATTTTATAAGGTAAAGCAGACGAAAGTCTCCATCGACCAATTAAACCTGCAACGGGACGATACCAAGCGTAATTTGCAGTTGGTCGTTAAACAGTACATAGATAATATGAATACCTGTATCAAGAAGTTCGACGCCGCCCAAAAGGGAGTCGAGCAAGCGGAACGGGGATATATGATCTCGCAAAAACGGTACGACACCGGAGCCGGTACATGGCTGGAGATGAACGATGCCGAACTTGCCTTGACGCAGGCCCGGTTGAACTTCAACCAATCTATCTACGACTATATGGTAGCGAAGGCAGATCTGGAGAAAGTATTGGGTAACGGACAGATGAATTGAAAATTAAAAATTGAAAGTTTAATAGATAATAATTAGGAACAATTATATGAAGACAAGTCAAATGCTGAAAGTAATACCGATAGCTACATTGGCCCTGCTGATGTCTTGCTCGGGTAATAAGAGTGAGGAAGCCACGGAAACACAGAATGAGAAAGTAAAGGTGAAAGTGGAGACGGTCTCTGTTCAAGACGTGGAGCAACTCAGTGAATTTACCGCTACGGTGGAAGCGAATATCAAAAATAATATCGCTCCCCAAACCCCATTCCGTATCGAGAAAATCTTCGCCGAGGTAGGCGACCATGTAAAAGCCGGGCAGTTATTGGCCAAGATGGACGCTACAAGCCTAAAGCAAGCGAAGATACAATTGGATAACCAAGAGATCGAGTTCAAACGTATCGACGAGTTGTATAAGGTAGGCGGTGCTTCCAAATCCGCTTGGGATGCCCAAAAGACTTCCTTGGAAGTGGCTCGCGAGACGTATAAAAACTTGGTGGAGAACACCCAATTGCTAAGCCCGATCAGCGGAGTCGTAACCGCCCGCAACTACGATAGCGGCGATATGTACAGCGGCGGAAACCCCATCTATACGGTAGAGGAAATCCGTCCGGTCAAATTAATGGTGAATGTCTCCGAGAGTCTTTTTACGAAAGTGAAGAAAGGCCATGAGGTAGACATCCGGCTGGATGTGTACGGAGACGAGGTTTTCAAGGGTAAAGTCAACTTAGTTTACCCGACGATCGATCCCGCTACCCGCACGTTCCCCGTGGAGATCAAGATCGCCAACTCGGATGAGCGAGTGCGACCGGGTATGTTCGCCCGGGTGACGATGAGTTTCGGCCATATGGATCACGTGGTGGCTCCGGATCGCTCTATCGTAAAACAATCAGGTGCCGGCGACCGGTATATCTATGTATGCAAAGACGGCAAGGTATCCTACCAGAAGGTGGAGCTAGGACGCCGTATGGGTGATAAATATGAGATCATATCCGGAGTGGAGGATGGCGACCAAGTGGTTATCACCGGGCAAAGCCGCCTGACGAACGGTATGGAAGTTGAAATCGAAAACGAATAACAGACTATGAGTTTATATGGAACAGCGGTAAGAAAGCCCGTATCGACCGCCCTTGTATTTGTGGCGATCGTGATCTTCGGACTTTTTTCCTTAAGCAGGTTATCAGTGGACTTGCTTCCGGAGATAGAGACGAACACCATCATGGTGATGACGGCCTATCCCGGCGCCAGCGCTTCGGATATCGAGATGAATGTTTCGAAGCCCTTGGAAAACGTGTTGAATAGCGTAAGCGACTTGAAGCATATCACGTCGCAATCCCGTGAGAATATATCGATCGTAACGTTGGAATTTAATTATGGCATCGATATCGATGTCGCCACGAACGATGTCCGCGACAAACTGGACATGGTGGAGTCTTCCCTACCCGATGACGTAGAGAATCCGATCATTTTCAAGTTCGGTACGGACGATATTCCCATCTTGATCCTCTCCGTAACCGCGGAGGAGAGCACGAACGCTCTTTACAAGATCTTGGACGATAAGGTATCCAACCCATTGGCCCGTATCAGTGGCGTGGGTGCCGTGTCTATCTCCGGTACGCCGATCCGTGAGTTGCAAGTGTATTGCGACCCGTACAAGTTGGAGGCTTACGGCCAGACCATCGAAGGTATCTCTACCATCATCGCGCAAGAGAACCGGAATACACCGGGAGGTAGCGTAGATATCGGCTCTAATACCTACTCCTTGCGTGTTCAAGGAGAATTCACGGACGCTAAGCAGATGCTAGACCTAGTGATCGGTAGCCAGAACGGAAAGAACGTATATCTGCGTGACGTGGCCCGTGTAGAGGACAGTATCGAGGAACGTGCGCAAGAAACGTTTAACAACGGCACGAAAGGTGGTATGATCGTCATACAGAAACAGTCCGGAGCGAACTCGGTGAACATCGCCAAGAAGGTACACCAGAAACTTCCGGAGATACAGGCTAGTTTACCCTCAGACGTGAAGCTGGACGTAATCATGGATACTTCCACGAATATCTTGAATACGATCGATAGCTTGAAAGAGACGATCATGATTACCTTTATCATCGTTATGTTGGTGGTATTCGTGTTCTTGGGACGTTGGAGGGCCACGTTTATCATTATCTTAACCATCCCGATCTCCTTGATCGCTTCTTTCGCTTATTTGCTGGCCTCGGGTAATACGTTAAACATTATCTCGTTGAGCTCACTTTCTATCGCTATCGGCATGGTGGTGGACGACGCTATCGTGGTATTGGAGAACGTAACGACCCATATCGAGCGGGGTAGCCAGCCGAAACAGGCCGCCGTACACGCCACGAACGAGGTGGCTATCTCGGTTATCGCCTCCACCCTTACGATGTTGGCGGTGTTCTTGCCGTTGACGATGGTTACGGGTATGGCGGGTATCTTATTTAAGCAGTTGGGATGGATCGTTAGTATCATCATGATCGTTTCTACGGTAGGCGCCTTGACATTGACCCCGATGCTTTGCTCACAGTTATTACGCCAGCAACCGGAGAAGGGTAAATTGTACCGGATGTTCTTCACGCCTATCGAAAAGGGATTGAACGCCTTGGATCGCGGTTACGGACGCTTCTTGAACTGGGCCGTACGCCACCGGAAAACGGTGATCGTAGGCGCTACGCTGATCTTCATCGGCAGTATGATGCTGATACCGGTCATCAAGACGGAATTTTTCCCGACGCAAGATAACGCACGCATCGGTATAACGATTGAGTTGCCGATCGGTACACGGCAGGATATTACCCGTGAGTTAGCTCTCGACATCGACAAGAAGTTCCGTGAGAAATATCCGGAGATACTGATCAGTAACTTCACGGAAGGTACGGCGGATACGGATAATACCTTCGCACAGCTAAGCAATAACGGTACGCATATTATCGAGTTCAATATAAACCTGACTAGCGTGGGCGACCGTGAGAGAGGTCTTACCGAGATTTGCGAGTTGATGCGGCAGGACTTAGCCCAATACAGCGAGATCAAGAAATTCGAGGTACTCGCCGGAGGGCAGGAAGGTTCTATGGGTGGAGAGACCTCGGTTAACATCGAGATCTATGGTTTTGATTTCGCCCAGACGGATGCCGTGGCGAATGAGATCGCCCGTCGTATGAGAAATGTAAAAGGATGCTCGCAAGTAAATATCAGCCGTGAGGATTATATCCCGGAATACCAGATCGACTTCGACCGAGAGAAACTGGCCATCAACGGGCTGAACGTAACAACCGCCTCCATGTATCTCCGAAACCGTGTAAATGGTTCCACCGCTTCAAAATATCGTGAGGATGGAGATGAGTATGATATCAAGGTACGTTACGCCCCAGAGTTCCGTGAGTCCGTAGAGGATCTTGAGAATATTTTGATCTATAACAATGAAGGCAAAGGCATCCGCATCCGTGATTTAGGCAAGGTAGTGGAACGTATGACTCCCCCGACCATCGAGCGTAAAGACCGTGAGCGTGTGATCACCGTATCTGCCGTAGCGGGTAAGGGAGCGGCATTGAGCGACTTGGTTGCCGCCGCCCGGAACGAGTTGAAACAAATGGATATCCCATCCGACGTAAGTTGGCAGTTGGGTGGAACATTCGAAGATCAGCAGGATACATTTACCGATTTGGGTATCTTGATGGTATTGATCATCATCTTGGTATTCATCGTGATGGCTGCCCAGTTCGAGTCGTTGGTAGACCCGTTCGTGATCATGTTCTCTATCCCGTTCGCCTTTACAGGTATCGTATTGGGATTGGCGGTCACGCAGACACCATTGGGCGTTATGGCTTTGATCGGCGTGATCATGTTGATGGGTATCGTGGTTAAGAACGGTATCGTGCTGATCGACTATACGATCTTATGCCGGGAGCGTGGCATGGGTATTATCACGTCGGTAGTGACTGCCGGTAAATCCCGTCTCCGTCCGGTATTGATGACAACGTTGACGACCGTTTTGGGTATGATCCCGATGGCGGTGGGAACCGGCGAGGGTTCCGAGATGTGGCGCTCGATGGGTATGACTGTGGCTTGGGGTCTTTCCGTATCCACCTTGATTACCTTGATTATTGTTCCGACGGTCTATGCCGTATTCGCTGCCAACGGCGTAAAACGAAGACGCCGCAAAATAAGGAAGGCATTACGAAATAATTAATTATCTTTGCGTACCATAGGGAAGCCGAGGCCAAGCAAACCTCGATGGGCATTGTTAGGTCATAACAATGCCCATTGTAAGGTGCTTACGATGCCCATTATAAGCAGGCTTGAATGCCCATCGTAAGAAAAGCTTCCCTACGGATATGCGATCTCATAAAAAACAACTATATGAAAGCGATATTTATATCTTTCAATCAAGCGTATTACGAAGCTATCGTCAGTATCATGGACCGTAATAACCTTAAAGGTTTTACCTATTGGGATGTCGTGCAAGGACGGGGAAGTAAAACAGGCGAGCCACATTACGGCAATCACGCTTGGCCTACCTTGAATTCAGCTATCCTTACGATGGTAGAAGACGAGAAGGTCGATCATTTTCTGGAAATCCTACACAACTTAGACAAGGAAACGGAAGCGCAAGGGCTTCGGGCCTTCGTCTGGAATATAGAGAAAACCATCTAACTTAATTTTTCGAAACAACTACATTAATCTATTGATATGGACAAATCAATCCTGTTTACACCCGGTAAGATCGGTCCGCTAACACTTAGGAACCGCACGATCCGGGCCGCCGCATTCGAGAGTATGTGCCCGGGAAACGCTCCCTCGGAGCAGTTATTCAACTATCACACATCCGTAGCCGCCGGAGGGATCGGCATGACGAACATAGCTTATGCCGCCGTGACGCAAAGCGGCTTGTCGTTCGAGCGTCAGCTGTGGATGCGTCCGGATATTATTCCCGGCCTCCGCAAGCTCACCGACGCTATCCATAAAGAGGGAGCCGCCGCTTCCATCCAGTTAGGCCATTGTGGTAATATGTCGCATAAGCGGATTTGCGGATGCACGCCTATTTCAGCGTCCAGCGGTTTCAACCTCTACTCTCCCACGATCGTACGAGGTATGAAACAATCCGAGATCGCTTCCATGGCTCGTGCCTACGGTGAGGCCGTACGATTGGCACGTGAGGCAGGTATGGACGCTGTCGAGATCCATGCCGGGCATGGTTATCTGATCAGCCAATTCCTTTCCCCGTACACCAACCACCGGAAAGACGAATATGGAGGAAGCCTTGAGAACCGTATGCGCTTCATGAGAATGTGTATGGAAGAGGTGATGAAAGCAGCAGGTTCCGACATGGCCGTAACCGTAAAGACCAATATGCGGGACGGGTTCAAGGGAGGACTTGAAATAGACGAATGCCTAGAAGTAGCCCGTACACTCCAAGACCAATGCGGAGCGCATGCCTTAGTACTAAGCGGCGGATTCGTGAGCCGTGCCCCCATGTATGTAATGCGGGGAGAAATGCCGATCCGTACGATGGCGTATTATATGCCTCGGGGCTATCTACCGATTGGAATCCGCATGGTAGGTAAATATATGATTCCCTCGGAACCGTTTAAGGAGGCTTACTTCCTTGAAGATGCGTTGAAATTCCGCAAAGCCTTACATTTACCTCTTATTTACGTAGGAGGATTGGTCTCCAGAGACAAGATCGAGGAGGTACTGAACGACGGGTTCGAGTTTGTGGCCATGGCACGTGCCTTGGTGAACGAGCCGGGCTTCGTCAACCGTATGAAAGAAGACGAGCACGCCCGTTGCGATTGTGGGCATAGCAACTATTGTATCGCCCGTATGTATAGCGAGGATATGGTCTGTCATAAGAACGTGAAAGGTCTTCCGGAATGTATCGTACGTGAAATCAAAAGGCTTGAATATAAATAATGGAAAAGAAATGGGCTTTAGTCACGGGGGCCAGCTCCGGAATAGGTCTCGCCTATGCCGAGGAACTAGCCTCACGAGGCTATCAGTTAGTGATCGTCAGCAATGAGGAGCAGGCGATCCGGGAGAAAGGTGAGTTTCTCTCCGAGAAATATGGTATAGAAGTTTTGCCGCTTTATCGTGACCTTGCGATCCCGGGGGCGGCCAAGGAACTGTATGATGCTTGTCAAGAGAAAAACATCCCTGTAGATGTATTGGTCAATAACGCCGGTATGTTTTTTTTCAGCGAGACCCTACAAGCTAAGGCTAACACTGTCGAGAAAATGCTTTACCTCCACGTGACCACTCCTACCCAGCTTTGTTATTATTTCGGGCAGGAGATGAAGAAACGGCGTCATGGATATATCCTCAATATGTCATCCCTATCTTGTTGGCTACCTTATCCGGGAATTACGCTCTACGCTTCCACCAAGCGATACTTGAAAAGCTTCTCCCGGGGCTTGCGTTCAGAGTTACAGGATTATGGGGTAAGCGTAACCGTACTTTGTCCCGGCGCCGTCGCCACGAATTTATATAACCTAAGCGACAACTTAAAGGCTTTAGCGATCCGCCTAGGTATCATGATGCGCCCGGAAAAACTGGCTAAAAAAGGGATTAACGCCTTGTTCCACCACCGGGCTTCTCTATTACCGGGCCTTTTCAACAAAATATGCACACCCCTCGTAATGCTCCTCCCCCACGGCCTTGTCCGCTGGATCATGCGAACCACGAAATTAGTGAAGCTAGATCGATAATCCGATAAATAACATACGAAATATTTGTCACATCAAACAAAAATCGTATCTTTGCACCGCTTTTTAGCCCCGTACCGTGTGATGGGAAATTAGGAAGCAAAATAACTAATTTTGAGTAACACAAAAATTAAAGAAAATGAAGACATTTGAGTTAGAAGGAAAAGGAAGAGAGATCGTCGCTCGTTCCGCTGATCAGAAAAGAGCCTTGAAGGCAATGCGTAAGAACAATGAAATTCCCGCTGTATTATACGGTGGCGAAAAGATAATTCACTTCACGGTTACAAAAGAAGCCGTTCGTAAGTTGGTTTACACTCCGGAGATTTTCGTTGTTGAGTTAAGCATTGACGGTAACAAGACCATGGCAATCGTTAAGGACATGCAGTTCCAACCCGTGACTGACGAGATCCTTCACATGGACTTCTTGGAAGTATCTAAGGACAAAGCCGTTGTAATGGAAGTTCCGGTTGTTTTGGAAGGTCACGCAGAAGGTGTTAAAGCCGGTGGTAAGTTATCTCTTCAAATGAGAAAACTGAAAGTGAAAGCTATATACGATCAAATCCCTGAAAAGTTGACGATTAATGTGGATCACCTTGGCTTAGGTAAGACTATGCAGGTAGGTGCTTTGCACTTCGAAGGTCTTGAATTGATGAACGCTAAGAACGCTGTTGTTTGCGCCGTTCAATTGACTCGTGCCGCTCGTGGTGCTCAGGCTAAAGGATAATCTGAGGTAAAAACATTATTACAATACATGAAGGGGAGGATATTCATAGAATGTTCTTCCCTTTCTTTTATAGATTCGAGGATAATGAAATATTTGATAACAGGACTTGGTAATATCGGTTCCGAATATTGGGGAACCCGTCATAATATAGGTTTCCGGGTTGTCAACCATCTGGTAGAGAGCGTAGGAGGCAATTTCACTGAGGAGCGATACGGGGCAATCGCACGCATACGGGTGAAAAACTGTGACTTGATCGTGCTAAAGCCGAATACTTTTATGAACCTCAGCGGCAACGCCGTTCGGTACTGGTTACAAAAAGAGAACATTCCCGTGGAAAATCTATTGATTGTCGTAGATGATCTGGCATTGCCATTCGGAACCTTACGTCTGAAACCAAAGGGTAGCGACGCCGGGCATAACGGGTTGAAGAATATCGCCCAGTTATTGAATACGCAGGAATATTCCCGCCTTCGTTTCGGCATAGGCAGCGATTTCCCACGGGGCGGACAGATCGATTACGTGCTAGGGAAATTTCCCCCGGAGGAATTGCAATTGATGCCAGAGATATTGGATCGTGCGACAGAGATCATCAAGAGCTTCTGCCTCGCCGGCATCCAGATTACGATGAATCAATTTAATAATAAATAAAAGAGACTGAAAATACAGATATGAACGAGGTACGTATCGATAAATGGATGTGGGCGACCCGTATCTTTAAGACCCGCACGATAGCCGCGGAAGCTTGCAAGAAAGGGCGTATCATGATAGGTGGAGTAACGATCAAACCTTCCCGCATGATCAAGGTTGGCGATGTGATCCAAGTGCGTAAACCGCCGATCACCTTCTCTTTTAAGGTAATCGGATTGATCGAGAATCGTGTGGGCGCAAAGCTCGTCCCGAATTACTTGGAGAACGTGACAACCCCGGATCAGTATGAGATTCTGGAGATGAACCGTATCTCCGGTTTCGTGAACCGTGCGAAAGGTCTCGGACGTCCTACCAAGAAAGACCGTCGTGAACTGGAGCAATTCACTGAGCCGGAATTCATGGATGACGGATTCGATTTCGAGTTCGACTTTGGAGAAGAGGAAGAGTAGTAAGCATGCTGATTTCCATTCAATTACATTTACCAATATTTTCATCAAGAAGTAAAAGTATTTTCACCTAGAGGTAAAACTGTTTACATACTGATGTAACGACATTTACCTCTAGAGGAAAAAACATTTACCATTAGAGGTAAATGGCGTTACAACGGTATGTAAACGGCAATTATCCCTATTGATTCTCCTCGGAAAGCAGATTCCCCTCCTCATCCCAGCTACGCCAGACACCAGATTTCTTCCCTGCCGTATAAAACATCTCATACAACAAATTTCCCTTATCGCTCCAGATACGCCAAGGGCCGTCCTTTTGCCCTTCCTTATAAGAAGCCAGGCCGATCAGCTGGCCGTTCTCATTATATGTACGCCATTCTCCGTGAAAGATCCCATGATAATAGGAACGCACCTCGGCGATCTTGCCATCCGGATAATAGATCACATAGGTTCCCTCGGGACGGCCGTCCTTCAGGTACAGCTCCATCTTGAGCATGCCATCCTCATAGAATTCCGTATAGCGGCCCGTATACGGGGTGGTTTGTGTCTCATCGGTATAGTACTGCCCCTCGCTCAATACCAAGTCTTGCGCCTGCACGGTCAAGGAGGCCCCCGCCATAAAAGCAGAAAATAACAATAGCTTTTTATTCATGATACATTCTTATCTAAATTATATGCGAAAAGACACCGAGGGATCTTTCCGGATACCTCAGTGCCCCAAACAAATTCACAGCCTATTCAAAGTCAAGCTAAATTAATATTCAGTGTTATTCGGATCGAAGTTGGTCCAGTTAGCGGCCCAGTCATTCTTGCCATCAAAAGCTCCCTTATAAGATACCTTCTCGAAGAAAGCGTCGTTCAAAGCCGTATCAGAGAAATCCGCTCCGTCAATCTTATCCGCTACGATCGATGTATAGTCACCATCTTTAGCGATGATATCATTGCTGGAAGCGTAAGTAAGGTTGCTCAAGTCTGCTGTCTGAAAGTAATTTTGGCTAGTTTCATCCTTGAAATTCTCCCACATACCGGCGAAGATCACATTCTTAACAACCGCACCCACATTTGCGTTTTGCAGATACAAACCGTATGGCCAACCCACGAAAATCGAGTTATACACATTCAAGGAAGAGTTACGGCGGATGTGCATAGCGGCTTGGAATGATCCACCCTTAGCGCCATTAGCCGCGTCTTCCGTAACATAAAAGATATCATTTTCCGTTTTACCAGCTGATTCACCATAGAACGGACCGATCAAGGTCACGTTAGAAAAGACCGGAGTGGTAAGTGGAGTATTATTGGAACCATCAGCGTCGTTATCAGACTCGAAGCCATTGGACTTGGACGTATCAGCGTGCTTCGGGTCGCGAACGCCTAACAAGAACTGCAATTTACCTTGGAATCCATAGTCCGTATCAAACTCATCATCCCAACCTTTGTAAGCAATCAGGTGTTTTGCGTTTACCGTACCGCCAAACCACTCGAATGAGTCGTCGCCACAGAAAGAGACCTGCACGTATTCGATCGTAGTGCCACGGCCAACACCACCGCAAGTCAAACCATTGATCTCCTTATTTGGCTCCAATGGATAACCGGCGAACTCGATACGGACATATTTCACGATACCGGAGTTATCTTCCGGATCCTTTCCACCGTAGTAAGAACGAGGACCGCCCTCTATCTGAGCCTCGCCAGCCGTATTATTCACGATAGACTTGCCACAAAGAATCAAGCCACCCCAATCACCATAGGTACGAGAAGCTTTCGGTTGGTCGGAAGTGAACACGATCGGTTTCTCCGCCGTACCCTCGGCGATGAGCTTTCCGCCACGCTCGACGATCAAGGAGCCTTTAGACGATTTCTCCCCCTTGATTACCGTTCCCGGCTCGATCGTCAAGGTCACGCCATCCGTCACATATACGAAACCTCTCAACAGGTTGTTATCAGCAGCCTTCAAGGTCATATCCGAGGTAATCTCACCTTCCAATATAACATCTTGAGTTTCCTCTACAGGCGGCTCTACATTTACGAGATCATCATCGTCGCCACAAGCGGTTGTTCCAAACATCGTGGCCATACAGAAAGCGGCGGCCACACCTTTTAATAATAACTTGTTCATAAGTAAACGAATTTAGTTTATATGAGTGAATTCAAATTAAAACTTCACGGCTACACCTAGATTCACGGTCACACCCGGACGATAGCTACGGATTAATTGCTCAACCTCCCGTTTCTCTCCGGAAGCCTCTGTTAACTCTAGGAATTGTTTATATTCTACTTTTGAGTTCAATAGATCTTTTACGCCTCCCTTGACCTCCACGTATTTACCGATCTTCTTCGAGAAACTCAAGTCCAAGGAGTTACGGGGTATCTCATAGATATCGGGAATATCATCGTTCGGGTTCTGCTTCGGTACGCCTACCGTCTCAATACGCTTGCCAATCCGGTTATACAAGGCGGAGGCTGAGATTCCTGCGTTGTCATTCTGATAGAATAAGCCCGTATTGATCAAGTAAGGGGATTGCCCCTGCATCGCACGATCCCGCTCGAAAGAGCCCTCGGCGAAATACACCCTACTATGGATATAAGCCCCGTTGAATACGAAGCTCAAGCCTTTCAGACCGATAAAGTCCAGATTCTTCTTGATATCCAGCTCCACGCCGAAAGCATTCGCATGATCGGCGTTGTGGTATGTGTACTGCAATCCGGAACCCGCTTCCATATAGGTTTGCTCGATCGGATTATCGAACCGTTTGTAGAAACCGCCGATCGTCACCGTCTCACCCGGAGCCGGGTAAAATTCATAACGCAGATCCATATTATTCGCATAAGCGTTCTTCAAGTTTACGTTACCCGTGATATTCGCATCTAAGGCGAAATCATAATATACGTAAGGTACGATCTCCCGGAACTCCGCCCTATTCACGGAACGTCCATAAGCCAAGCGTACTTGGTGCTTCTCATTCAAATTATAAGCGATGTTGACGGAAGGAAAGAAATCCGTAGCGTTCTGATCCAGATGCACCGGTTTTATACCGTCCGACTCATAACCATCTAATTTCAATTGATAGTACTCCATACGTACACCTACGTTCGCATTCAGCCTCTCTCCCCAGTTCAGTTTAGCGGCTACGTAAGCGGCACCCAGCAGATTATCGGAAGTATAAGAGTCGCTCTTGTTCGTACTCTCTTTCATATAGATACGATCGGTCGATATATTTGCGTCCGAGAAGACCGAGCTGTAGTCCCATTCGGCAAAACGGTCATAACCACTTCCCAGCATATTATAGACAAAACGACGGGCATCAAAGTTACGTTTCTTAAACTCTCCATATACCCCCGTGTTCAAGACAGGGGTAAACATCTCCGAGACGGCGAACTTATGCTCGTAATTCAAGGCGGCGGAAGCGCTGTTATCTTTCAAGTCTTGATAATAACGAGTCGGGTCGGACACGTAATAACGAGAGTCACCATCCGTCGTACTCTCCAAAGATTTTACCACCTTGCGATCCGGTTCCTTGTAAGCGGCGAAAGCATAACCTAACGTCCAATCCAGTTTATTCATATCTTCTCTCAATTTATGCTCCCCGCTTAGCTGGCCGGAATAGGTAGTGCGTCCGGTATAAAGGGATTCCCATTTCCGGATATTTTGGTCGGAGTAGAAATCCGTTCCCTCTCGTTGCGATAAGGAAGAGGTTCCACGCTGGTTGAAGAAATTCCTGAACTCATATTTGCTCGTTCCCTTCATCAACGACCAGTTGAACAAGGCTCCTAGTTTTGTCGTATTCTTATATTGTACATCATCGTAGCGGTAACGGTATGAGGATTGATCCTTGGCCATGTCGTACGAGAGGTAGTTGTTGTTTTTCATCTCGTAATAATCATAGCCCGTGCTATAGTTCACACTGGTGATATTACCGATCTTCATGTCACCGATATCAAAGGTACGATTCATCGTGAACGTCAGTTTCTGTTCCGGCATCGCCGTGAAATGACACACGTTCCATCCCGTATTCACCAGCTTCGTAAACGCCGCCGCATCCGCTGCCGATATGTCGTTCAAATGAGATGGGGCGTTCGAGGGTAACACTCGGGAGCCAGCGCCAAAGCCCAGATAATCCAAGGCGGAACCTTTCGTCAGTTGGAAATCTCGGAAAGCGGAGTTTGTATTAAACCCGACTTGATAGGAGACGTTGAGCGTATTACCCTCGGGAATATTCTTTGTCAGCACCCGCACGAAACCTCCGGAGAAATCCGCAGGCAATTCCGCCGAGGGGCTCTTGTATATCATCATGTTATCGATCAAGGAAGAGGGAAGCACATCGAACGAGAAGGCACGGCTATCCGTCTCGCTGGAAGGGGTCGTGGCGTTGTTCAGCCATACATTATTATAACGTTGCGCCAGACCCCGGACCACGATGAAACGGTCGTCCACGATCGTGATCCCCGGGATACGGCGTAGTACCTCGGCGGCATCGCTATCCTGCGTCTTGCTGATTTGTTGGGCGGAAATGCCGTTCACGACCGGAAGGCTCTTGCGTACGGTATTTAATACGGCCATCTCGGTTCCCAGTTTCCGTTGGGCCACTACGACCACGTTCTGTAATTGGAGGTTAGCGTCGGAAAGCTCGATGTTCAATACCGCCTCTTGGCGTGCGACTACCGGAACATCCTTTACCGTTTGCGTTTGGTACGACACGTAAGAGGCGGCTACCGTATAAGTACCTGGTCTCACGTTCTCGATACGGAAATTACCGTCTATATCCGTGATAGCGCCAACCGTAGTCCCCTCGATCACGACCGAGGCGCCGATCAGCGGTTCTTTCATCTTTGCGTCCGTAACCGTCCCGCAGATAACCCCTGTTTGTGCCCATAGAGAGAATGACAGGAAAACTCCCACCCAGAAAAGCCCTAACCTTTTCAATCTTTTGCCCCTTAAACTCTTTCCCATTATCTTACTACTTATTATTTCATCTTTGATTTCGACGCAAAAGTACAGGGGCGGTATTTCAAAGATGTTTAGATCCGATAACAATGAAGACAACAAATGTTACATTTTTAAGACCGCAACTTTTCCTTATCGTTTGACATAGCTAACGTATTTTTACTACATTTGCACTCCTGAATGCATAAAGACATTTAATAACATGAAGAACATTAAAATTTTCCCGAAAGACTGGTTGCAGTTGCATCCCTATAAACAAAGCACTCCCGTGGATTCCTATTATACCGGAATAGCGAACCGTATCTACGATATCATGGAGAAGACCGAGTTGGTAAACTCCTTCGAGGGCGAGGAAACAAAGCAGATCTGTATCCGCATGGCCGCCTACTTCGAGGACGTGATCTCCGGCATGGGGATTTGGCGTGCCTTCATCCTTACCCATAAGGAGCTATACGGCAAATACCTCCCCTTCTACACTCCGGACGATCATTATTACGACGATGAGGTGAACCTTGAGGACGTGCGCTTCCTCCTTTGGCATTATACCCAGCAGTATCACGGCTATCGTAAAGGCACTTTCGTCAGTCCGGACAACCCTGCCAACGAATCCACCGGCATGCTTATCTACGACCTGTTCTGCAAAGAGTGGACCACGGCGCCGGAGAATACCCGCATGGCCAAGCTTTTCGCCCTTGATACCCGCTACGAGCGGCAAGAGGATTACGACCGTCTATTGCAATGGTTCCATTACGAATCCTATATCCTGCCTGAGTCGGCCCGGGAACTGAGCGACTTCGCCCACGACCGCTGGAAGGAGCAGCCCGACCTCAACCAAGAGCAGCTTAACAACCTGCTCGTCAACAGCCACGGCATGATGGCCTACACCAGCAAGACCTCCTTGCTAGGTCTGACCTCCCCGCAATGGCTGGCAAAGATATTGCCCGCCGAGCATCCCGACCATGCGGTATTTCAGAACACCGCCGACGAGTCTGTAGCCACCCTGCCCGACGATATGCTGGAGGAAAACCGCCAACAATACGAGACTTTCCGCAAAGCCGCAGGTGACAAACTGCTTCTCTATTTCGACAAGACCGAAGATGCACAAACATTTATCACGGAGACTTCCGGCCTTATCCCCGCCGAGAACTTCCATCTTCCCGAAGACTGGCAAAGCAAGAAACTGGCGATCTACGCCACGCCCGAGGAAGGCGCCCAAGTCATTACCCGTGACGTGGAGCTGATCAAGGATGAGAACAATCCCTTCTACGACGCCAACCGTGCCGCCAAGCAAGCGCTCTCTTTCTTCATCGTGAAACATTGCGGCGTTTACTTCCTGAAAGAGCTGGTAGACCGAGGCATGTTGGCCGACGCACAAACGAAAAGCCTTACCAGCCCGGAACGTGGCAAGGCGATCATACAAGATAATTGGAAATTCCTATCCCGCTATTTCATCCGAGAATATCCCGATAGATAAAACAGATAGGAAGCGACATCACAATCCGTGACAGCGCTTCCGGAGAAAAAGAAGCACTGTCGCAAAACGTGACGGTGCTTCTTTTTTAGTTTGTCTTTCATTTAGAAAACTAACCAGCCAAATATCTTTCAAATAAAAAGAATAAACCCAATAAATACTTACAAATAGAAACATCAGATAAGATATTCTTATCTTTTCTCCGTTCTTTCGCTCCTACAAGCAATCACATTATGCCATTAATACCTATATTTGCGAAACAAATTGACGCAATAATCATTTATACGCAAACATAAGGTCAACAAATGAAAACAAACAGAAATCATTTTAATAGCAGACAAGGATTATACGACCCGTCTTATGAACATGACGCTTGTGGAGTAGGAATGTTAGTAAATATCCACGGCGAGAAATCGCACGACATCATCGAATCAGCCCTTAAGGTACTAGAGAACATGAGGCATCGAGGCGCTGAGGGAGCCGATAACAAAACGGGTGACGGAGCGGGAATCTTATTACAGATCCCTCATGAGTTCATCCTCCTGCAAGGAATTCCGGTTCCAGAGAAAGGCAAATATGGCACCGGACTAATCTTCCTCCCCAAAGACGAGGAACAGCAAGCAAGCATCCTCAGTATCCTCATCGAGGAGATCGAGAAAGAGGGATTAACCTTGATGCACTTACGCAAAGTTCCCGTTCATACGGAAATCTTGGGAAAGGACGCACAAGCGACCGAACCAGATATCAAGCAGATATTCATCATCGGCTGCAACGATCAGCAAGAGCTGGAACTAAAGCTATACCTCATACGTAAGCGGGTCGAGAAAAGGGTATCGGCCACCGACCTTCCGGCCAAGGATGATTTCTATATAGCGTCTCTTTCCACCAAAAACATCGTTTACAAAGGCATGCTGGAATCCATGCAGCTACGCCATTACTTTCCGGACCTGACGCAACCTTATTTCACTAGCGGACTGGCCTTGGTACACTCACGTTTCAGCACCAACACCTTCCCCACTTGGAGTCTGGCGCAACCTTTCCGCCTACTGGCACATAACGGGGAAATCAACACGATACGAGGCAACCGGGGATGGATGGAGGCCCGGGAGAGCGTACTCTCCTCCCCCAGAATCCCGGATATCAACGATATACGCCCGATCATCCAGCCGGGCATGAGTGACAGTGCCTCACTGGATAACGTATTGGAATTCTTCGTGGCCTCCGGAATGAGCCTGCCGCATGCCATGGCGATGCTGGTACCGGAGAGTTTCAACGAGAAGAACCCGATCTCCGAAGACCTAAAGGCTTTCTACGAATATCACTCCATCTTGATGGAACCGTGGGACGGGCCTGCCGCCCTGCTCTTTAGCGACGGACGCTACGCCGGAGGCATGCTAGACCGTAACGGTCTCCGCCCCGCCCGTTACCTGATCACGAAACATGACATGATGGTCGTGGCCTCCGAAGTCGGCGTCATGGATTTCGAGCCTAACGAGATCAAGGAAAAAGGCCGTCTGCAACCCGGAAAGATCTTACTCATCGATACCGAGAAAGGCGAGATTTATTACGATAGCGAGCTGAAGGAACAACTGGCGAACGCCCAGCCCTACCGTACTTGGCTGGAGAAAAATCGGGTGGAATTGGACGAGTTGAAATCCGGCCGTAAGATTCCTCATAAGGTAGAGAAATACGACAAGCTACTGCGTACGTTCGGATACAGCCGTGAGGATATCGAACGTATCATCGTACCGATGTGCACGGGAGGGGCGGAACCGGTCGGCTCCATGGGCAACGATACGCCACAGGCCGTATTATCCGCCCGTCCGCAAATCCTCTATAATTATTTCCGCCAACAATTCGCCCAAGTAACCAACCCGCCGATCGACCCGATCCGCGAGGAACTCGTCATGAGCCTGACCGAGTATATCGGGGCCGTGGGAAGCAATATCTTAGTTCCAACCGAGAGCCACTGTAAAATGGTTCGGCTGAACCATCCGATCTTGACCAATACACAACTGGATCTCCTGTGTAACATCCGGTATAAGGGCTTTAAAAGTGTTAAGCTCCCCACTTTGTTTGACGCAGAGAAAGGATGCGCAGGACTGAAAGCCGCCTTGGACGAATTATGTAAACAAGCGGAGCAATCCGTCACCGACGGCGTTAACTACATCATTTTAAGCGACAGGAACGTAGATGAGAAAAAAGCGGTGATCCCCTCCCTGTTAGCGGTAAGCGCCGTGCATCACCATCTGATCTCCGTGCAGAAAAGGGTGCAAACAGCGCTGGTAGTGGAAACCGGCGAGATGCGTGAGGTAATGCACGCCGCCCTCTTACTAGGCTACGGAGCCAGTGCCATCAACCCCTATATGGCTTTCGCTATCTTGGATGATCTAGTAGACAGGCAAGAGATACAATTGAATTACGAGACTGCCGAGAAGAATTACGTAAAAGCCATTTGCAAGGGTTTATTCAAGGTTATGAGCAAGATGGGGATCAGCACGATCCGCAGTTACCGAGGAGCGAAGCTTTTCGAGGCGATCGGCCTAAGCCGGGATCTGGCAGATACTTACTTCGGGGGAACCACCAGCAACATCGGTGGTATCCGCTTGGAAGAGATAGCGGCAGATGCGATCGCCATGCACAATGACGCATTCTCCCACCCCACGGATTCTTTATTGGAACATAAAGGCATTTATTCCTTCCGCAAGGATGGCGAGAAACACGCTTGGAACCCGGATACCATTTCCATGCTTCAACTGGCTACCCGCTTGGGGAGCTACAAGAAATTCAAGGAATATTCCCATGTGGTTGATGAGAAGGAAAGCCCCATATTCTTGCGTGACTTCCTGACCTTCAAACAACGCACCCCGATCCCCTTGGAGCAGGTAGAGCCGGAAGAAGCGATCATGCGTCGCTTTGTCACGGGAGCGATGAGCTTCGGTTCTATCAGCCGGGAAGCGCACGAGACGATAGCTATAGCCATGAACAAGATACACGGACGCAGTAACACGGGCGAGGGTGGTGAGGACTCGGCCCGTTTCATCCCCCGTGAGGACGGGTTATCGCTCCGCTCCGCCATCAAGCAAGTAGCCTCCGGACGCTTCGGCGTGACCACGGAATATCTGGTAAACGCCGACGAGATCCAGATCAAGGTCGCCCAAGGAGCGAAACCGGGCGAAGGAGGACAGCTTCCCGGCTATAAGGTGAACGATATCATAGCGAGAACCCGTCACTCGATCCCGGGTATCTCTCTGATCTCTCCCCCACCTCACCACGATATTTACTCGATCGAGGACTTGGCGCAATTGATCTTCGATCTGAAGAACGTGAACCCTCAAGCCGAGATCAGTGTGAAACTCGTATCCGAGAGTGGCGTGGGAACCATCGCCGCCGGCGTAGCCAAGGCAAAAGCGGACCGGATCGTGATCTCCGGGGCAGAAGGAGGAACGGGGGCTTCCCCGATAAGCTCTATCCGTTACGCCGGAATCCCACCCGAGCTAGGACTATCCGAGACTCAACAGACGCTCGTGATGAACGGCCTCCGGGGACAAGTCCGCTTGCAAACAGACGGACAATTGAAAACCGGACGGGATATCGTATTGATGGCGATGCTGGGTGCCGAGGAGTTTGGATTCGCCACCTCCGCCTTGATCGTCTTAGGCTGTGTGATGATGCGTAAATGCCATATGAACACGTGTCCGGTAGGTGTCGCTACCCAAGATGAGGAATTACGTAAACGCTTTCATGGCCGACACGAATATTTGGTGAATTTCTTCACCTTCCTCGCCCGTGAAGTTCGGGAATATCTGGCAGAGCTAGGCTATACGAAACTAGACGATATCATTGGCCGTACGGACTTACTCATGCGTAAACCTTCCGATCATATCGAGAAACATGATCTACTGGATTTCAGCCGCTTGATCCATCTACCGGAACAAGCCGCCACGCAGGCCATCCATCATGTCACCCGTCAACTCCATGCGATCGACAACGTGAAAGATGTGGATATCATCCGTCACGCGAAGGCCGCCATCGAATCCGGACAGGAAGTATCGTTGGATTACGCGATAGCCAACACCGATCGTTCCGTAGGAGCCATGCTTTCCGGCGAGATCGCCAAGCGGTATGGGAACGTCGGATTACCGGAGAACACCCTACATATCAAGTTCAAGGGGGCGGCGGGCCAGAGCTTCGGAGCCTTTCTGGCCCACGGCGTACATTTCCGGTTGGAAGGCGAGGCGAACGACTATCTCGGAAAAGGATTGAGTGGCGGACACATTAGTTTAATGCCTCCGATACGCTCCACCTTTATAGCGGAAGACAATACGATAGCCGGTAATACCTTATTATATGGGGCTACCAGCGGTGAGGTCTATATCAACGGCCGGGTCGGGGAACGTTTCTGCGTGCGAAACTCCGGGGCGATCGCCGTCGTGGAAGGTGTAGGCGACCATTGTTGCGAGTACATGACCGGAGGCCGGGTTGTCGTCTTAGGCAATACAGGCCGGAACTTCGCCGCCGGAATGAGCGGTGGTGTCGCTTACGTGTGGAACAAGAATGGTGATTTCGATTACTATTGCAACATGGAAACGGTAGAGCTTTCCTTGATCGAGGATAGCACCTCACGGAAGGAACTTCATGAATTGATCCGCAAGCATTATCATCATACCGGCAGCCATCTAGCCGGATTAATGCTCGATAACTGGAACAAGTACGTGGATGAGTTCATCCAGATCGTCCCGATCGAATACAAGAAAGTCCTCCAAGAGGAACAGATGCGCAAGCTCCAACGCAAGATCGCGGAGATGCAGAAAGACTACTAAATATTTACACAAAAACAAGAAGACAATGGGAAACCCAAAAGCATTTCTAACGATACATAGGCAAGAGGCGGGCTATCGTCCCGTCCACGAACGTATAGATGATTTCAGCGAGGTAGAACAGACCTTAAACAGCGGCGACCGCCGTACGCAGGCCTCCCGCTGCATGGATTGTGGCGTACCCTTCTGCCACTGGGCCTGCCCGCTGGGTAACAAGCAACCTGAATGGCAAGATTTGTTATACAAAGGCCGTTACAAAGAGGCATATCACGTATTGGAGCAGACCGACGATTTCCCGGAGTTCACGGGACGTGTCTGCCCCGCCCTCTGCGAGAAAAGCTGCATACTGAAACTTAGTTGCGACGAACCTGTCACGATCCGTGAGAATGAGGCGGCTATCGTGGAAGCCGCTTTCCGGGAAGGATACGTACAGCCTATCCAACCGGTACGCAACGGGAAAAAGGTAGCCGTGATCGGTAGCGGTCCCGCCGGATTGACCGCGGCGAACCAATTGAACCGGAAAGGATATGAAGTCACCGTATTCGAGAAAGATGAGTTACCGGGTGGCTTGCTACGCTTCGGCATCCCCAATTTCAAGCTAGGCAAGCACATTATCGATCGCCGTATCCGTATCATGGAGCAAGAAGGGATTCTTTTCCGTGTAAACACGATGGTCGGCAAAGAGATATTAGCGAAAGATGTAGTGAAAGATTTCGACGCTGTTTGCGTAGCGATCGGCGCCGAGGTTCCCCGGGATCTATCTATCGAGGGACGTCATTTAAGAGGCGTACATTTCGCCTTGGAGTTATTAAGCCAGCAGAACCGGATCTTAGAAGGCATCCCCATCCCGCCCAAAAGCCAGATCAATTGCAAAGGCAAGAAAGTCTTAGTGATTGGCGGAGGTGATACGGGTAGCGATTGTGTAGGGACAGCGAACCGTCATGGGGCGGCCTGTGTCACCCAGATCGAGATCATGCCCCAGCCACCCGTCGGACAGAATCCGGCGACACCTTGGCCCATGTATCCCCAAGTACTGAAAACCAGCAGCAGCCATGAGGAAGGTTGTATCCGCCGGTGGAACCTAACCTCTAACCGTTTTATCGGAGAGAAAAACAACCTGATAGGGGTTGAGGTAGAAGAAGTCGAATGGGTTCCCTCCCCAGACGGAGGCCGTCCGCAGATGAGGCTGACCGGCAAGAAAGAGATCATCGAGGCCGATCTGGTTTTCCTCGCCATGGGCTTCCTGCATCCGGTACAAGAAGGATTGATCAAAGAACTGCGATTGGCTACCGACAACCGCGATAACATCGCCGTAGACAACGCCGGATATACCGCCAACAGCAACCTATTTGCCTGCGGAGACGCTGTCAGCGGAGCGAGCCTAGTCGTAAAAGCGATGGCCTCCGGCCGTAATGTCGCCCGATCCATCGACCGTTTCTTACAAACCAACTAATTTTCAACTCTCAATTTTTAATGATCATGTGTGGTATAACAGCGATATTCAATATACACGACGGAGCGCAAGCCCTGCGTAAACAAGCGTTATTAATGAGTAAACGAATCCGTCACCGGGGGCCGGACTGGAGTGGTATCTACCAAGGCAAAACCGCTATCTTGGCCCATGAACGCCTTTCCATCGTAGACCCCGCCTCCGGAGGACAGCCTTTGGTCAGCCCCGACGGGAAACTCATCCTCTGCGTCAACGGAGAGATCTACAACCATCAGGAATTACGAGAACGGTTAAAAGGCGATTACGAGTTCCAAACCGGCTCCGATTGCGAGGTGATCCTCGCCTTATACAAGAAGAAAGGGATTGATTTCATCGAGGATCTCAACGGTATTTTCGCCTTCGCTCTCTATGACGAGGAGAAAGAGGTTTACTTGATCGCCCGTGACCCGATCGGCGTGATCCCGCTCTACATCGGATACGATGACGAGGGACACTTGATGGTATCTTCCGAGTTAAAAGGACTTGAAGGCTTCGCCACTCATTACGAGCCGTTCCTCCCCGGTCATTATTTCTATAGCGAAGACCGTAAACTCACGAGATGGTACACCCGTGACTGGATGGATTACGCCAACGTGAAAGATAATCCGACCGACGAACAACAACTTCACGATGCGCTGGAAGCCGCCGTCAAACGCCAACTGATGAGCGATGTCCCTTACGGCGTCCTTCTATCCGGAGGTTTGGATTCCTCCATCACCTCTGCTATCGCCAAGAAATACGCGGCGAAACGCATCGAGACCAATGGGAAAGCGGACGCATGGTGGCCTCAACTCCACTCGTTCGCCATCGGATTGAAAGATGCCCCGGACTTGATCTCCGCCCGTAAAGTAGCGGATGCGATCGGTACGGTTCATCATGAGATCCATTATACGATACAAGAAGGATTGGACGCTTTACGAGATGTCATTTATCATATAGAGACCTATGATGTCACTACCGTCCGAGCCTCCACCCCCATGTATTTACTGGCCCGTGTGATCCGGAGCATGGGTATCAAGATGGTACTAAGCGGCGAGGGTGCGGATGAGGTATTCGGGGGATATTTATATTTCCATAAGGCCCCGAACGCACAGGCTTTCCATGAAGAGACCCTGCGTAAATTAAGCAAACTGTATTTATATGATTGCTTGCGCGCGAACAAAAGCCTTTGCGCATGGGGCGTAGAAGGACGAGTGCCGTTCTTGGATAAAGAGTTTCTTGATGTGGCCATGCGTCTGAATCCGGTGGTAAAGATGTGCCCGGGTACGACCATCGAGAAGAAGATACTTCGAGAAGCATTTTCCGACAGCTTGCCCAAGGAGATCGCTTGGCGGCAAAAAGAGCAATTCTCGGATGGGGTAGGCTATGGCTGGATCGATACATTAAAGAAAATAACCTCCGAGTCGGTCACTGATGAAGAGATGGCGAATGCCGCCAAACGATTCCCGATCAATCCGCCCCAAAACAAGGAAGAGTATTATTACCGCTCCATCTTTGAAGAGCATTTCCCCAGCGAAAGCGCGGCGAGAAGCGTACCTTCCATTCCTAGCGTAGCGTGTTCTACCGCAGAGGCTTTAGCTTGGGACTCGGCTTTCAAAAATATGAACGAGCCAAGCGGCAGGGCCATAAAAGGCGTACATGAATCCGCTTATTGACGAATATTTCTTTTCTTTAGTAGCAAAATGCACCAACTTTTATGAATAATAAACGCTGGTGCATTTAATTTTTATAATAACTTTGCCAGCTAGAGTCATAAAACACTTTAAAACAAATTTATATGAAGAAAATCTTTACATGCATTAGTTTGGCAGCCGCTACATTCATGGCTACCACCCCAGTGATGGCACAACAACAAAAACAATTAACAGATAAAGAAAAGGCTGCTGTTGTTAAAGTTATTGTTCCTGCCGTTTTTGATCAAGTAAAGCAAATTAGTGGAGTTGATTTCATGTCTCTCACAAATCCTAATATCGAAAGCATAATTAATTCCCCTTTATTTTTGCCTCAAGTATCAAGCCTACGTGCAGATCAATTAAATCCAATCTCGGTTACTCCTGATAGTTTAAAATTGGATCTTAGTTCTATGGATTTTTCTGCGATAGCACCGGGAATGGGTGATTTCATCGCAGGGATCGTTAATGACGTAAAACTGACATTCAGTGATTATAAAGAATATAACGTTTCACTTAACGGACAATCCGTAAAAATTGATTTACCAGAGAAAATTGATGTATCCGCAGCTGCTTTAGTTGACGCAGAAACGGGTAAACCCACAAATTTATTATCGGTATTAATCAAGACCGGGAACAAAGGAACCATTCTTCCTTTCAACAGCTTATCCGTAGAATTGAAATTAGGTTGGTTAGGTACCGTGGGTAGCATGATCCCTAATTTCCCGCTTAAAGATGGAAAATTGATAAGCCTAACAGAAACAGCAAATAGCTCTGGTACGATTGATTATACGATTACTTTAGAAGATAATTTACGTAGTCTAGCTGCAACGTTAGCTCAAGTCCCGAACTTCCAAATATCTCTCGATATGACAAAGTTGATGACAGAAAGTACTATCAAGGCTAGCTTATTCGGTAAACCTCTACAAGCACCTAACGCAAAATTGCCAATGGGTGACGCTGTCGTATATGCAAACTTGAAATCAACAACAGGCATGCCTGCAGATTCTATTGTCTTGACTTCATATGATGCCGCATCTAGCAAAATCAAAGGATACAAGAAGTTGACTCCGACAATTGGCGTATCTGGAGCAAATCTAGTTTTAACGACAACAGATTCAGTACGTGCTGACGTAAATACAGCTTGGACTCCAATGTCTAAACAGATCGTTACAATGCCAGCAACAATGAGCACAGCAATCAATTCTATTATGTCCTCTCTTGTTAATGGTGTCGTTAGTAATCTTAAAGCAAGTGCAGAAACCAATTACACTATTACAATTGATTCTATTTACGAAGCTAAAAAAGAAGAGATTATTCGTGTAATGGAAATCGACGCAACGACAAAAGTTGAAGCTACGAGCTTAAAAGATACAAAGATGATCGTAGATATCAACTTCTTGAAAGGAAGCAGTAAAGAAAAAGTCATGAATATCAAGGCTACGGCTCCTACAAATGATACTAAGATTACGGTAGACTTTAGTCCTGCTGTTGATCCTAATGGCGATGGCGTTAAAGAAAATGTCCGCATGGCGACATTATATATTACATCTGACGCTATGGGTATCATCACCGATAACGAGACTATCAATGACGAGGTTCAAGAGGTTACGGTATCTACAACCGCTAGCGGTCTTTATGTAAAGAATGGTAAGGGTAATTATGTAATCGTTAATATGGTAGGTAAAGTTGTTTCTACGGGTATCATCACTAGCGATGAGCAATACATCAGCACTCCGAATATGCCGAACGGCATTTATATGATCTCAATCGATCAGTCTAAGCTCTTGAGATCTGCTCATAAGACAACTGTTAAGTTCGTAAAATAAATTATCTAGATAATTAGTTAATCTGAAAAAAGGAGCTATCCGGAAACAAAACCGAGTAGCTCCTTTCTTTTTGTCAATTTGTAAACCAAACTCCCGGAGAGTTGATTTTTCTGGCCAGATGTACTTCTCGTCCCTAAATATGAGAAAAAATATTAGCAAATGATTGTTTAGTAATATATTAGCCAAATACGACCTTTTGTTCTAGAAAAATAATTCATGCTAGTTCACATTTATACGGGTCAAAACATGTTTTTTATACGGATAAAAGAGGCATTTCATACGGTTGTATCGCCCAACGCGACTATATGTATCGCCTTACGCGACCTATCGCATTGGCTAACGCCACTACTTGCGTCGCCCAACGCGACCTTTCGTGTGACAAAACATGACCTTTTACGTAGAAATCAGTGGTTAAATACGTATTTTCACCCATTATCTATCCCTAGTTAAGGCTTCTTGAAAAAGAGGCTCGTCAGACAAACAGACTTATTTTAAGCAAATAGATAGATATATAGCTTTTTTACTTACAGTTACAGCAACCCATATTCACAAAGCATATATTACGATATAAAACCAAAACACACACTTCTAATTATCATTTATAACTAAAAGCATATATTATAACTTCAATCTATTACAAACCTCATATTTATAAAACATTCGAGCCTCTCACCTGTTATATACTTATCAAAACGTTATATATTTGCATTACAATAAAACAAAAAGAAATAATATAAAGAATAATATCATCAAAATGACAAAATCAATCAGATTCACAAAGATGCACGGTGCCGGAAATGATTACATCTATGTAAACACGATGGTCTATCCGATAGACAACCCCGAGGAATTATCTATCGCATGGAGCAAGCCGCACACAGGCATAGGATCTGATGGTTTGGTCTTGATAGGTTCTTCAGACATCGCGGATTTCAGCATGCATATCTATAATGCGGACGGCTCCGAGGCGATGATGTGCGGAAACGCATCCAGATGTATTGGCAAATATGTCTATGAGGCCGGCCTAACGCAAAAGAACAAGGTTACCTTAGAGACCTTATCAGGTATCAAAGAGCTACAATTGAAAATAGAGCGTGAAGAGGTCACCGAGGTCACGGTAGATATGGGAATGCCTGCCGTAGGCGAGATCGCCTTGGAGGTTGAGGCTGGAGGAGAAATTTACACCGGCACCGTCATCTCTATGGGAAATCCTCACTTGGTTATCTTCGTGGACGAGATGGACCAGGTCGATCTGGCAAGCGTAGGCCCGTTACTGGAATGCCTCCCGCTTTTTCCGGACCGGACAAACGTGGAGTTCGTGCAGGTGCTAAAACCGGACGAGGTACGGATGAGGGTGTGGGAACGAGGTTCCGGCATCACCCAAGCCTGCGGAACCGGAGCTTGCGCCACCGCCGTGGCCGGGGTCGTACGTGGGAAGACAAAGCGAAAGACGAAGGTCATCATGGATGGGGGCCCTTTAACCATCGAGTGGAACGAGCGAAGCGGTAAGGTCTTTATGACCGGCGGAGCGGTCAACGTGTTCGAGGGATTCATAAAAGTCTGACACGGGGAACAAGACAAAACAACAAAAACAACAACATAAAAACAAAAGAACTGAGTATGGCACTAATTAATGAACATTTCCTGAAACTACAGAACAATTACCTTTTCTCCGACATCGCGAAAAAGGTAAACAGCTTCAAGGTTACCCATCCCAAGGATAAGATCATTCGAATGGGTATTGGTGACGTTACGCAACCACTTGCCCCCGCCGTTATCGAGGCGATGCATAAAGCAGTGGAAGAAATGGCGAGCAAGGATACATTCCACGGATATGGCCCCGAGCAGGGATATCCATTCCTAATCGACGCTATCATCAAGAACGATTATGCCAGCCGGGGAGTCTTTATCGAACCGAGCGAGGTATTCATCAGCGACGGGGCGAAAAGCGATTGTGGAAATATAGGTGACATGCTCCGCCACGACAATAGTATCGGGGTGACAGACCCCGTATATCCGGCCTACATCGACTCGAACGTAATGAGCGGACGCACCGGGGTATTGGAAAACGGGAAATGGAGCGATGTCGTATACATCCCTTGCACGGAGGAAAACAACTTCGTACCGGATCTGCCCAGTCGCAGGGTGGACATCCTTTACCTCTGCTATCCCAATAACCCGACCGGAACGACCTTGACTAAGGACGAATTGAAGAAATGGGTAAACTATGCCCTTGCCAACGACGTGCTTATCATGTACGACTCCGCTTACGAAGCTTATATACAGGACCCGAATATCCCCCACTCTATCTACGAGATCAAAGGAGCGAAGAAGGTAGCCATCGAATTCCGGAGCTTCTCTAAAACCGCCGGGTTCACGGGGATACGTTGCGGATACACGGTCGTTCCGAAGGAGCTGAACGCCTTCACGCTGGACGGGCAACGGGTACAGTTGAATAAATTATGGAACCGTCGCCAATGCACGAAATTCAACGGAACCAGCTACATAACCCAACGGGGTGCGGAGGCGGTTTATTCCACCGCCGGGAAACAGCAAGTGACAGCTACTATCAATTATTATATGACCAATGCGAAGATCATGAAAGAGGGCCTGCAAAACTGCGGTCTCACGGTGTACGGAGGCGATAACGCCCCATACCTCTGGCTAAAGACCCCGGACAGCCTCTCCTCATGGAAATTCTTTGACAAACTGCTTTATGAAGTCAAGATAGTCGGAACCCCCGGAGTGGGATTCGGGCCGAGCGGGGAAGGTTATCTACGCCTCACCGCTTTCGGCGACAGGGATGACACCCTAGAGGCCATGGCTAGGCTGAGGAAGTGGCTAAGATAAGTCATTTACTATAAACAACAATAATCATCAGGTATTATGTCAAAGTTAAGATTTAGAGTCGTAGAATCGGCGTTCGAGAAGAAAGCGGCCGAGCTAACCACTCCCGCCGAGAGACCTTCCGAGTATTACGGTGAGTTAGTATTCAACCGTGAGAAGATGTTCAAATATCTTCCAGAGAGAGCGTACGAGAGACTAGTGGACTCCATCGACAACGGTAGCCCGCTAGACCGTGAGACAGCGAACGCCGTGGCCTCCGGCATGAAGAAATGGGCGATGGAAAAAGGCGCTACCCACTACACCCACTGGTTCCACCCCTTGACGGAAGGTACCGCCGAGAAGCACGACGCTTTCATCGAACATGATGGCAAAGGCGGCGTACTTGAGGAATTCGAGGGCAAACTACTGATCCAGCAAGAGCCAGACGCCTCCAGTTTCCCGAACGGCGGTATCCGCAATACGTTCGAGGCCCGTGGCTACTCGGCTTGGGACCCTTCCTCCCCCGCTTTTATCGTAGGCGACACCCTATGCATCCCAACGATCTTCATCGCTTACACGGGCGAGTCCCTCGACTACAAAGCCCCCCTGCTGAAAGCCTTGGAAGCCGTGAACAAGGCGGCAGTCGATGTCTGTCACTATTTCAACCCGGACGTGAAGAAAGTATACGCCTACCTCGGCTGGGAACAGGAATACTTCCTAGTAGACGAGGGCCTGTACGCCGCACGTCCCGATCTGTTGATGACCGGCCGAACCTTGATGGGACATGAAAGCTCCAAGAACCAGCAGTTGGAGGATCATTACTTCGGCGCCATCCCGACCCGTGTCATGGAATTCATGAAAGACCTCGAGGTAGAGGCATTGAGGCTCGGCATTCCTGTAAAGACCCGCCATAACGAGGTCGCCCCGAACCAATTCGAGCTGGCTCCCATTTTCGAGGAATGCAACCTCGCCAATGACCATAACTTACTGATCATGGCCTTGATGCGCAAGATCTCTCGCAAACATGGGTTCCGTGTCCTGTTGCACGAGAAACCGTTCAAAGGCGTGAACGGTTCCGGCAAGCACAATAACTGGTCGCTGGGAACCGATACCGGAATCCTTTTGATGGGACCGGGTAAGACGCCGGAAGACAACCTGCGCTTCGTCACCTTCGTGGTCAACGTACTGAAAGCCGTGTACACCCACAACGCCTTGCTGAAGGCCAGCATCTCCAGCGCAACCAACGCCCATCGTCTGGGAGCGAACGAGGCTCCCCCAGCGATTATCTCCAGCTTCTTAGGGACACAGTTATCCAAGGTATTGGAACATCTGGAGAACAGCGATACGGAAGATTTCAACCTAGCGGGAAAGCAAGGCATGAAACTCGATATCGCCCGTATCCCCGAGCTATTGATCGATAACACGGATCGTAACCGTACCTCCCCTTTCGCCTTCACCGGCAACCGTTTCGAGTTCCGTGCCGTAGGTTCCTCTGCGAACTGCGCCGCCGCCATGCTGGTATTGAACGCCGCTGTAGCGGATCAGTTGAGGCAGTTCAAGGCCGAGGTAGACGCTAAGATTGCCGCCGGAAAGGATAAGTTCGCCGCTATCATCGAGGTAATCCGCAAGGATATCAAGGAATGCAAGGCGATCCATTTCGACGGCAATGGCTACAGCGAGGAATGGAAGGCCGAGGCCGCACGCCGGGGCTTGGATTGCGAGACCAGCGTGCCTTTGATCTTCGACGCTTATTTGAAAGATAGCAGCGTCCGCATGTTCGAGTCCACGGGAGTCATGACCCGCAAGGAGCTGGAGGCTCGCAACGAGGTCAAATGGGAGATGTACACGAAGAAGATCCAGATCGAGGCCCGTGTATTAGGCGACCTGACAATGAACCATATCATCCCGATGGCCACCAAATACCAGTCTTCCTTGATCGACAACGTATATAAGATGCGTGAATTATTCCCCGCCGATAAAGCCGCCCATCTATCCTCCAAGAACATGGAGATCATCGAGGATATAGCGAACCGCACGATCTTCATCAAGGAAAAAGTGGACGAGATGGTCAACGCCCGCAAGATAGCCAACAAGATCGAGAGCGAGCGGGAGAAGGCGATCGCTTACCACGACCGGATCGTCCCGATGATGGAAGCCATCCGTTACCATATCGACAAGTTGGAACTGGTTGTCGATGACCAGATATGGACCTTGCCGAAATACCGTGAGCTTTTATTCATCAGATAGTCTTATTCAGACAGTAGTTTTTTGTTGATTGTTTTGTGTTTACAAGGGGAGGATGCTGCGAAGTATGCCTCTCCTTCTTTTTTATCCCATACAAAATACATACCTTTGGGGCATAAATATATAGGAGGGAAATTGATATGACGACAATAGAGTTACAACAATGGAGAGAAAGCTTTATCGAGAGGTATCTCAATAAAATAGACGATATGGAAACGGTCCTAAAGATCGAGAAATATATGAAACGAATTATGTCCAAGGCGAATGCAACATCTCCCATTTCATTCAGTTTGAAAGAAGCCAATAGGGAAATAGATATAGCCGAACAGGAGCTAGAAGAAGGTAAAGGCATCAATGAGGATGATATGCACCAATTCTTTGAGACATGGAGAAACAAGCTAAAGTAATCTGGGCACCCCGTGCGAAAAGACAAGCTGATTTAGCCATAGCCTACTGTTTAAAGCATTTTGGAAAACAAGCTGCTCTCAACTTTATCGATAAGTTGGAGAAGAATTGTATCCGGATAAAGAACAATCCTCTTATTGGTACTATAGAAGAGACTTTCGCCGATAGAGACAAGGAATATCGCTCCTTGATCGAGGGACATCATAAACTTATATATACCCAAGAAGGAAAACGTTCCATACGTATCGTATTGTTGTGGGACTGTCGTCAAAACCCCGATAAATTAAGAACATCTATCAGATAAACAATAACAAATATGAATTACGGATTCGTCAAAGTAGCGGCAGCCGTACCACATGTTAAAGTGGCTGACTGCTTTTATAATATTCAACAGATCGAGGGATTGATGCGCCAAGCGTCCCAAAAAGAGGTCCAGATCATCGCCTTCCCCGAATTATCGGTTACGTCTTACACTTGCATGGATTTGTTCTCGCAAGAGACCTTACTCAGAAACGCCGAGAAAGCCTTGCTGGATTTAGTGAACAACACCGCCGATCTGGATTTACTAACGATCGTAGGTTGCCCGCTTGTCAGCGGAAGCCAACTGATAAACGCCGCCGTCGCTTTCCAACGGGGCGAGATACTAGGGGTAGTGCCCAAGAGCTACCTGCCCAGCTACAAAGAGTTCCAAGAAGAGCGTTGGTTCACGGCCTCTTCACACCTACAGCAATCCATGATCACGATCGGTAACCGGGAAGTGCCGCTGGATTGCTACCTGATCTTCGAGTACGATGAGGTACGTGTGGGTATCGAGATCTGCGAGGATCTTTGGGTTCCCATCCCTCCCAGCTCCGAGCTAGCCATGCAGGGGGCGAACTTGATATTCAATCTATCCGCCAGCAACGAGTTGATCGGTAAGCATGCTTACTTACGATCCTTGATCTGCCAGCAATCCGCACGTTGTATCGCCGGATACGTCTACGCTTCCGCCGGTTTCGGGGAATCCAGTACCGACCTCGTATTCGCGGGAAACGGTATCATAGCGGAGAACGGCACGTTATTAAGGGAATCCGAGCGTTTCTCCATGGAGGAGCAACTCGTTATCAGCGAGATCGATATCCAGAACTTACAGAACGACCGACGGATCAACACCAGTTTCATGCAGGGTTATCTCAACCATAACATGGATAACGGCACCGTAGTCTCATTCAGCCTTCCCAACCGGACACTGGATTTGACCCGGGCAATCGACCCGCATCCCTTTACCCCTTCCGGCGATGCCTTGAAAGAACGTTGCGAGGAAATATTCCATATACAGGTAGCGGGACTCGCCAAGCGCATCCTCCACGCCCACGCCCAAACCGCCGTCGTAGGCATCTCTGGGGGACTGGATTCCACCTTGGCCCTACTGGTCACCGTCATGACCTTCGATGCCTTGAAGATCCCACGGGATAAGATCATCGGCATCACCATGCCCGGCTTCGGAACGACGGATCGTACCTATACCAATGCCTGCGACTTGATACGCTCCCTTGGCGTGACCCTCCGGGAGATCTCCATCAAGGACGCTTGCATCCAACACTTCAAGGATATCAATCACGACATCCATGTACATGACGTGACGTACGAGAACAGCCAAGCCCGTGAGCGTACCCAACTTCTTATGGACGTGGCGAACCAAGCGAACGGCCTCGTGATCGGTACGGGAGACCTCTCGGAGCTTGCCTTGGGCTGGGCTACTTACAATGGCGACCATATGTCTATGTACGGCGTCAACGGTAGCATTCCCAAGACATTGGTTAAATATCTGGTGGAATGGGTGGCCAATAACAAGGTAGACGAGGCTTCCCGCGCCACGTTATTAGATATAGTAGACACTCCGATCAGCCCGGAATTGATTCCCGCCGATGAGCATGGGAATATCAAGCAGAAGACAGAGGATTTGGTAGGCCCGTACGAGCTGCACGATTTCTTCCTCTATCACTTCTTACGCTTCGGAGCCTCACCTGCGAAGATTTATTTCTTGGCGAAGCGGGCATTCGGGGAAACCTACGACGATTCCACCCTCAAGAAATGGCTCCATACCTTCTTCCGCCGCTTCTTCCAGCAACAGTTCAAGCGCAGTTGTCTGCCGGACGGCCCGAAAGTAGGTTCCATCAGCCTCTCCCCTCGTGGAGACTGGCGAATGCCGAGCGACGCGATGGCTACGCTTTGGCTGGATGAGATCGCTGGACTTTAACATTTTTTCAATGGTATAGTCATAGACGAGGCTCTCTTATAGGGGTAGGTGCCTCGTCTATGGCCCATAAGAGAGCCTAATCTATGACCTATGAGAGAGCCTCGTCTCTCATCCGTATCAACCGAGGCCCTAACATAGATCGTAACTAATCGAACTGCGTAATCACCCTGCGAATCCGGGTGAAGCTATCCGTATCCTTCTCCAGTTTATAGATGTGCTTATAGGACAGGGCATCCTGCTCGGTCGGGGAACCATTGATCAAGAGGATATCCCGGTCGTTGGCGAATTTCAAGATCCCCGCCACGTTATTCGGGTGTAGCTTCCCGATCTCATCCATCATGCAATGTAGCCTGAAATCAGAGAACACTGCGGAGGCGTTACGCTTGAACACATTCAGCAACATGATATTTACCATGGATTTGACCAGAATATCCGTACCCTCGGAGCCTACGTTCGTAAGACGTTCTACGAAGCCCGTATCATTCCGGTTCTCGATCACCCGGAATTTAAGGTCGAAGAAATCCGCCAGACGGATCAAGCTGCCGGAGTAAGCGTCCATCGACTTGATCAACTCACGCAACAACGTCGTCGCCTTCTCCCGGGTAGCCGTATCGTCGGCCGAGGAAGCGAACAGGTTCTGCCCCAAATCCCAGCTATATTCCTCGTTGAATCGCTTGATCTCCTTCAACAGATTGACGATCTTGTTCTGGCTCGGATCGATACGCATCTCGATACACTGGATAATCCCCACGAAGTTCTTCTCCTTGAAATCGGCGTTGATCTGATCCACCACGCCACGGATATTGCCTTCCTGAGAGACCATGCTTTTCGTATCCGCCGTAATCTGCCGGAAGATATCGGAGTTGCGGGTATTGATACGCGATTGGTATTCCGAGACCTTATCCTCGTCGATAAACTCCTTCAAGTCGCAAGCGAAATCCATATACTCTTTATCATCCGAGAAGCTCGTCTTGAAGGCGAACACATTATCCTCGGAGAAATTGCCGGTGTAGGCGGTTATCTCCTTGCGCAGCTCGGAAAGCTTCTGGGATTGCTCGCTGACGCGGATCGTGATCTCCCGTACCAAGGAACGGCAATCGCCATCCGTATCGGTACGGTTCATGGAAGAGAAGATGGATTCCCTAGAGGTAAACCAGTCCAACAGGGTAGAGCGGTGATATTCCTCCCGGTTCTCCAACGCTTTCCGGTTGGACTCCTTCAGCTCCTTCAGCTCGGCATCTACCTTGAAGATACTCCGGTTCACGTCCGCCAGACGCTTTTTCAATTCCTCCCGTTCCCCGTGGATGATCTGCTGCAAGCGCAGGCTCTCCGTCGTCCAGTCGGGTACCTTATCCAGCATCTCTCGTTTATCTTTCAGATACTCGATAATCAATGCCTTGGTCTCGTTGATATATTTAATCTCCCCACCGATATACGCCAAGCGGGAATGGATCTCCTCCAAACGTTTCGGATCGCCACCGCTAGCGGTCAGGCTATCCAATTGCTCCCTGTCATATCCGGATTTGCGCTCTTCCAGCTCCGCTTTCTTGCGTGCGATCTCCTCCGAGATAGCTTCCCTTGCGACGGAGAGTTCCTTATCCAAAGCAGCCAGCTCGTCTTTCTCTTGCTCATCCAAGGAAGCGAGTTCCCGGTCCATCTTGCCTTGAAGCGTGGCGATCTCCTGCTGGATCGAGGAAAGGACGGCCTCGGCAGCGTTCAACTCCTCCTCCAAGCGCCGGATCTCCTCCTGCCTGAGACGGGTCGCCTGATCCCGTAAGGCCGACAGACGAGACTCGTCTTCCTTCTTGCGGACCGCCAGTTGCTCCAACTCATATTCCGCATGATAGATATCCTCCTTGATGGGCTTCACCGAGGATTGATATTGCTTGCGAAGATTCTCTTTAGCCGCCTCCAAATCCTGCCGCGCCGTAGCGATGAACCGCTGGATTCCGGCACGTTTTTCCTCGGCCTCCTTCTTCTCCGTCAAGTAATCCTCCTTGGTCTTGACATTCCGGTGAATCCCGGAGGTGAAGCGGATTCCATAAAAGGTATCTCCCTCGCCTACCTCCGCCGTAAACTCTTTCCCGTAAAGCAGGCGCTCGTCACACACTTGCCCGATCGTCTGCTCCCAGCCGGGCTTATGCTCGGACAGCCAGTTGAAGAAGCTATCTTTCTGGTTGTCCAAGAACTCCGTCAGTTCCGCTAGCTTAGCGCTCAGGGCCTCGATCTTCACCTCGTTGGATTCCGCTAGCTTTTGATAATCCTCATCCAGATGCTTCTCGGCGGTCTCGAACTCTTTCGTCTGGTAGTTCAACTCGTACTTCAGCTCACGGATCTTCAGCTCCAAGTCCTTCTGGTTCGCGTCGTAATTACCGAGACGCCCTTTGACCGCCTCCAATTCCTCCGAGGTTCCCGACTGCCCTCGGGCAGTCTTGATACGCATCTTCAAGGCGGCGACCTCCGTCGTACGTTTCTCCCGATCCACCAACAAACGCTCTTTCTCCTCCGAGGCGGCATGGCGCAATTCCTCCCGTAGCCGTCGATAATACTCCCGGCGAGCCTCCCGACGAGCATTGATCTCGGTCTCTGCCGCCAGTAATTGTTTCTGTTTCTCGTTCTCGAAGCCGGCCAACTCGTTCTTCAGATTAGCGATCAAATTGGCGTGCAAGACCGAGGCTTCTTTATTCTTGGAAGAAAGCAAATCTTTCTCCACGACTAAGGATTCCTGTTCCTGCTGTAAGATCTCCAATTTGTTACAACGATCCATCGCCGTCTGGATATCTTTCCCGGCATAGAAAACCCGTTTCGCTTCCGCCTCCGACAAGGCGTTTTTCAGCACGGCCAACTCGCCTTCCATCGTGGCTGTCCGGTTCTTCGATTCAGCGTCCAGCTTATCCCTTTGCTTATAGAAATCCGATTTGACCGCCTCCTGCTCGTGTATCTTCCGGGACAACTCCGGCAAGATACGCTCCGTTTCCAGATAAGCCCCGCGTAATTGGCGACACAGATCGTTGATCCGTAAATCCCGCTTACGGATATCGTCCGACAAGGTGGAGATCCCGGCGGCCTTCCGCACCATGCCCGGCTCACGGAAAACACCGATATCATTCAGTTGCGCCTCAAAACCGGATAGATGGCTCCGGTAACGGCTCAAGTCGATCACGCTATCCGCCTCGTTCAAAGAGGTGATGATCGTCTGCTTGATATAATCCGCCTCCAAGCGTGAGTTCAGCAAGACGTTCTGGATCGTACGGATGATATTCTGATACGAGCCGCTCTCCATCAAGGAATAACAGGAGTAATCCCGTTTATTATCCGAGTTTCCGTAGAGGATATTCCGGTATTCCTCATACGTGGAGATCGCCCCGCTATACTTGATACCGTTCTTATCGAGCACCGAGCGGATACGATCCGACGGATAAGGCGCTCCCTCCTCGTCGATAAAAAGATCCGGCCGGTACGGAGAGGCGATAAAACGGTAGCAGATACGGTTCATCGTCTTATAGCTAAGTACCGTAAACCAACCATCCTCCCTCGCTACCTCGTAGATGATCGAGGAATCGGCATAAGGGAAATAATAATCCTGATACGACTTCTTCTCGACCGGGATTCCGAGCCGCTGCGTATCGGCGTTGTAAAAGAAAAGGATCGCACGGAGGATCGTACTCTTCCCCACTCCCTGCGTTCCGATTAAATGTATATTTCCATCCAGCTGTACTTCCGAGTAACGGATAGCGGCGCTGTTTATAAATACTATTTTATTGAGATATCTCATCTTCGTTCTTTATGTTAATACTATGGATCATCTTCGTGAGGTAATCCCACGAGGAGAGCACTTTCCACGTCCCGTTCATATCGCTTACGCACTCGATAAAGCCCTCTTTCGTCATCCTGTCCAAGATGGTATCGAGGATATCCTTGCGTTTCTCCTTGCCTCCGGTATGTTTTTTCAACCCGTCCAGCTTCATCTCCAGATCCATGTCGATCCGGGAACGTACCAATATCTCCGCCGGCGAGAAGGTGAAACCGGGCCCGAAGGCCGTATCGTACGTACAGAAGAAGTCCATGATATCGATCCAAGCGAAGAAACGCTGGAGCTTTTGCTCCAAGGTAGCCCGGGGCTCCTTGCGGGAGAAGTAGAAGTAATTATTCCCCTGCTCCAACACGAAATTGATATGCGAGAAATAATCACGTAAACGCTCAAAATTATCTTCTACGACCGAGAAGAGTGTCCTCAACTCCTTTACACTTGTATTCGAGCACAGAAAATTACCTTTCGACAGGTAATCATAGATCTGTGCGGTCTGTACCGGTAAATTATCTATCATCCTTATTATTGTTGTTTTATTTTATCCAGTTGTAGAGACGGGGCGTGCCCCGTCTCATCACAGGGGGCACGCCCCGTCTCTACAACTAGGTTCTTTGAATAATGGCATATTCTATATGCTCCATATGTCCAAAACGGTCTGTTATCTCCAACTCATTTTCATAGAGGGAGAGCAAACGGCAAAATAACGTAACCTTCGCCTCGAAATCCATCTCCCGGTTATACTCGTAGCCCATCACGAAAGAGAACAAATCCCCTCCGGTCCGGCTAAAAACATCCATCATCTTCCGGGTATTGATAGCGGCCTCCCCCACTTCTTGATTCTCCATCTGCTCGGCGGAGATCACGCCTAGCTCCTGCCGGTGGATCACCTTGTCCGGCCGTATGCCGTCGGCCACCTTCAAGATGACATCCAGCGCCTCGTCCGTTTGCAAATAAGGAATGGAAACCTTGAATAAGGTAGGCTGCACGCCCTCCAATACCACGGAACGCTCCGCGTCTACCACCTCCCGTACATTCGTGTTCTCCTGTAACTCAAACTGCTCCCGCAGATATTTGATACGACGCAGCTTACGGGTAAAACCCACCTGCGTACGGATCTGGTTCAAGTAATCAATGATATCCTGTTGGGAATGGATCAAGCTATGGCCAGCGCTCAATAACTCCGTCTTCAACTCACGGGCGATCGTCAACAGCTCCTCGTCCGGGGCTTGGGCGAAAAAGGGAGTCCGTTCCCGATCCAGCAGCTTCTCCACTTCCACGATCAGGCGGTTGATCTCGATTCGTTTAGCGTCCAGATTCTCCAGTTTGGCGATCTTCACCTTATAGCTCGGCTCGTTCTTGAACGTATTATCGATCACCCGTTGCAAGGACACCACGTTACGTACCAAGATCTTCCCGATCTTCCGCAAATGCGCCTTGACCGATCGCAGATAACCCAGCTTACGCAAATCGTTATCCTCCTTGCCATAATAATCGATCAATTGATACACCAACTGGATATTCTCATCGATCACCGAGGTAGAAATCTCCTCATTCGCCTCCAGAAGCAGCTCATAGAAAGAGAGATAATGCTCATCCATCTCGATATAAGGGCCGTTCCTGCGGATCACCTCACGCTCGATCAAGATATTCAATTTATTCTCATCGATAATATCCAACGCATAATCATAGCGAAACGGTAATGATTTTCTTTTCTCAAATAAGACCTCCAATAGGTCCTTTCCCAGATTTAGCGTGTTCGTTATATGGGGTATTGAATTATATATGTACATCCTAAACAATTAAGGACACAAAGGTAATAAAAATACAAGTAACCCTTTTTTCTCCGTGATGAAAAAGGATTTCCATCGTAGTGAAAAAGCTTTTTCATCACGGTGGAAAAAGTTTTTCACCCCGATGGAAAAAGAGGAAAATCACGAAGAGTTATCAATCCGCCGGATACACAATTCCCAACTGCCGGCGTACTTCATCGATAATCTCCAATGTAATCAAAGAATTATCAAGGCTATTGATTTCTGACTCCCGCTTGCCAGACAAGACGAGGTTGATAAATTCCGCTACCTCATAATAGTACTCATCCTTATCGGCGACCACGCTTAGGTCTTCCGGAACCGGTTCCGGGCCTTTTCCCATCGCCGGAGCTAAACGGGGAGAATACGTCACTTTACGGATGATATTGATCCGGTCCAAGGTCAAGTTCCCCTCCTCCCCTTGTATCTCGGTAGGCAAGGCGGAGTTGGCGATCTTAGAATAAAGCACCGTGGCGTTCATCCCCTCATACAAGAAATTCACGGCCCCTTGCCCGTCCGCTCCTGAGGACAGGACTATGCCCGAGGCGTCTATCTTCTTTGGGCGACCAAACAAGACAACCATCGGATAGACCGTATAAATACCGATATCCATCATGGCCCCATTAGACAACTCCGGCTTGAAAGCGTTCAACACGATTCCTTCCTTGAACTTATCATAACGGGAGGAATACTGGCAATAGCAGGCGAAATAACGACGAACCGTACCTACACGCCCAAGATTCTCTCGCACGGCAAGAAAGTTCGGCGTAAGCGTAGGCTTCATCGCCTCCATCAACGTGACATTATAGGTACGGGAAGCCTCGATCATCGCACGTACTTCTTTCGCGTTGGAAGCGAAGGGTTTCTCGCAAAGAACATGCTTGCCATAGCTCATGCAAAGAATACTCTGGGAGGCATGAAGGAAGTTCGGGGAGGCAATATACACAGCGTCGATCAACGGGCTTTTCGCCATCTCCTCCAAGGAGGTAAACGTATACGGTATATTATGTTTCGAGGCGAAAGCATCCGCCGTCTCCTGAGTTCTCGAATATACAGCTACCAGTTCAAAACGCTCATCCTGCCGGGCTCCGGCAATTACCCAATCACTTATGAAATTGGTTCCGACTACACCAAAACGTACTTTATCCATATTCTATCGTATTATGTTCTTTATTTACAAATGTACGATTTCTGTTTAACATAAATACTCCGTGGAAATGTTATTGTATCTATAAAATGGATAAGCCGCAGGAACTTTTTCGCGACGACGCTGTTTAATCTATACAATTTAAAACCGTTTTAAAACTAAATCAAGTATGAAAAGAATTGTATCTTTTATCGTCGTTCTCGCTGTCGCTATGTGCGGAATGACACAAGTAATGGCTCAAAAATCGATAACAAAGGAAGCCAAAAAAGTAGAGAGAGAAATCAAGAAACAAGAGCGTCTGGCACAAGATGCCGTAGAAGGCCAAGAAGAGTTTAACGCCGCTGTACAAGCTATCAACAACCAATCATTCGTATTGGAGGCTAACAACATACAACCGATGAACGGACAGGTATTCTACGTAAATTCAAATACGAACTTCGTATCTTTGAATGACGGACAGGCTATGGTCCAGATCGCATCCAACTCTCCGTATCCCGGTCCTAACGGATTAGGTGGTATCACCGTACAAGGTAGCGCCTCCAATATCCAGACCAAGCAGGATGACAAGGGCAATGTGTATCTGAACATGAACGTACAGGGTGTGTTTATCTCCGCTACCGTTAGCTTGATGCTTACCAACGGAACAAACAACGCGACCGTTACTGTAGACCCGAACTTCTCCGGTAGAAACTTGAGAATGACCGGTACCCTACTTCCGTACTCACAATCGAACATTTTCCAGGGAACAACATATTAATCATGTCCAACTTTTCTATAATAAAGAAGGCGGTGCTCCGTGAGGAACATCGCCTTCGAACTATTTATAGATAGCCTTATCTCTTATTTACGGAAAGGAGCCTTTACCACTTGAGCCTTCAAGTTCTTATTACGCACCTTGATAAAGATATCCGTACCCGCTTTCGCGAACTCAGGTTTCACGTATCCCATACCGATCCCCTTCTTCAATACCGGAGACATCGTACCAGAAGTAACCACGCCGATTACATTCCCTTCCGCATCGGCGATCTCATAGCCATGACGGGGAATTCCCTTTTCCTGCAACTCGAAAGCACACAACTTACGGGTTACGCCCTCTTTCTTCTGACGCTCCAATTCCGCACGATTCGTAAAGTTCTTACCCTCGGCGAACTTCGTGATCCAGCCTAAACCAGCCTCGATCGGAGAAGTCGTATCATCCAAATCATTTCCATACAGACAGAAGCCCATCTCAAGACGAAGTGTATCACGTGCTCCCAAACCGATCGGCTTGATCCCTTCCGGCTTTCCAGCCTCGAAGATAGCGTTCCAAATCGTCATCGCATCACTCGGATAGAAATACAACTCGAAGCCACCCGCACCGGTATACCCCGTGTTGGAGATAATCACGTTTTTGCAACCGGCGAACTCACCCGTCACAAATGAATAATAAGGAATAGAAGATAAATCAACCGGAGTAAGACGTTGAAGAACCTCCTGTGCTTTCGGGCCTTGGATAGCCAATTGAGCCGTACGGTCGGAAGAATTCTCCAACTCGGCACCTACCGTATTATGGCTTACGCACCATTCCCAATCCTTGTCGATATTACCGGCGTTTACGACCAGCAAATATTTCTCCGGCTCGTAATGATATACCAAAAGGTCATCCACGATACCTCCCTTGTCGTTCGGGAAGCAAGTATATTGAGCCTTACCAAGCGGCAAGACAGAAGCGTCATTAGAAGTTACGCTTTGAATGAAAGCCAAGGCGTTCGGGCCTTTTACCCAAAACTCGCCCATGTGGGAAACATCGAACACACCTACACCATTCACTACAGTCATGTGTTCGTCGATAATTCCGGAATATTCGATAGGCATATTGAAACCTGCGAATTCGTGCATCTTCGCGCCCAAGGCGATATGCACGTCGGTAAACGGAGTTGTTTTCATGTAATTATTGCATTTAAGATTTACGAGCCGATAGCTCTATGATTTTTATAACTGTTTCCATACTCTTCTCCAACGAACGAACGGGCAAGAACTCATAACGTCCGTGGAAATTCAGGCCTCCCGCGAAAATATTCGGGCAAGGCAATCCCATAAACGACAGGCGGGCACCATCCGTACCTCCCCGGATCGGTTTCACGATCGGTTCTACCCCAACGGAGGTCATCGCCTCAAACGCCAAATCAACGATATGTTTCTGGGGCTCCACAACCTCGCGCATATTGTAATATTGATCCCGAAGCTCTAAATGCGCACATCCCGGATGCGCTTCATTCATCTTATCAACCAACATACGAAGCAATTCTTTCTTCTCCTCGAACAACTTCCGGTCATGGTCACGGATGATGTAAGATAGAGTAGCTTCCTCGACTGAACCGGTCATACCGGTCAAATGGAAGAATCCCTCATAACCAGTCGTATGCTCCGGACGTTGCTCGGCCGGCAACCAAGAAGCAAACTCGATCGCACGCAAGGAAGCGTTTTGCATCTTATCCTTGGCGTATCCCGGATGTACGTTCAAGCCCTTGAAGATAATTTTAGCGCCGGCGGCATTGAAATTCTCATATTCCAACTCACCGATTTGTCCACCGTCAATCGTATATCCCCAATCACAACCGAACTTCTCCACGTCGAAATGATCGGCACCTTGTCCGATTTCCTCATCCGGGGTAAAAGCGATACGGATCTTACCGTGCTTGATCTCCGGATGATCCTTCAAATATTGCATAGAGGCGACGATAGCGGCTACACCTCCCTTATCATCGGCACCTAATAAAGTCTTACCATTCGTTACGATAATATCCTGTCCCTTATAATCTGAAAGCTCTGGGAACATCGATTGAGATAGTACAACATTTTCTTCCGCATCCAAGACAATATCACCACCCAGATAAGTCACGATACGAGGTTGAACATTCTTACCCGACATATCCGGACTCGTATCCAAATGAGCGATAAAACCGATAGTCGGGATTTTCTCGTCCGTATTAGCCGGCAGAGTAGCCATTACATAACTATTCTCATCCAAGGAGATCTCCTCCATACCAATCGCTTCCAATTCCTTCACCAAAGCCTCGGCAAAGACACGTTGTCCCGGCGTACTAGGAGTCGTACCCGTCTCCTCGTTCGACTGGGTATCGAACGTAACGTACTTTAAAAATCTATCTAAAACTGTCATAACTCACTCTTTTAAAACAGCCATAAAAGTAGACAAAGCAAGTTACATGACAAAAAAATAGCGAGACAAATTGTCCCGCTATTCCTGTTTCTCTCAAAAAATGTCATCAAAAGCAGCTTGAACCGTCGAAGCAGTGCGTACAAACCTTACACTTAGGCAAGCCGATCGCCTCCACCAAGGTTTCCAGCGTATTAAACTTCAAGGAACTCAACCCGAAACGCTCGGCGATAATTCCGACCATCTTCTTATATTCCGGAGAGTCTGTCGTAGCATATTTATCCAGATTCTTATTCTCATCCCCTTCCAGTTCCTTGATAATCTGACGAGTTATCAACTCCAAAGGACTCTTGGAAGAAGTAAAACCGATAAACGGGCAACTATAAATCAATGGAGGGCAAGCGATACGCATATGTACCTCTTTCGCCCCATAATCATATAAGATCTTCACGTTATCACGAAGCTGTGTACCACGCACGATCGAGTCGTCGCAGAAAAGGATGCGTCTGCCTTCCAGCATCGCACGGTTCGGTATCAATTTCATCTTAGCCACCAAAGCACGCATCTCTTGGTTAGCCGGGGTAAAACTACGAGGCCACGTCGGTGTATACTTAGCGATAGCCCGATGATAAGGCACCCCCTTACCTTCCGCATATCCCAAGGCCATACCCACGCCGGAGTCCGGTATACCACAGGCGCAATCCACCTCCGAGTCATCCTTCTGCCCCATCTTATATCCACTCATAAACCGGACATCCTCCACGTTCTTACCCTCATAGCAAGAAACCGGAAATCCATAATACACCCAAAGGAAAGAGCAGACCTGCATCCCTTCATTCGGTTTACGCATCTGCTCCATACCATCGGCACGCAAACGGACGATCTCGCCCGGGCCTATAAATTTCTCGATCTCATAATCCAAGTTCGGAAGACTGCTAGACTCACTGGTCGCCGCATAAGCTCCGTCTTTCTTCCCGATTACGATCGGCGTACGCCCCCACTTATCACGGGCGGCGATAATACCATCCTCCGTCAGGAGCAACATAGAGCAAGAGCCCTTTATCTTATTGTAAACATTCTCAATACCCTCCACGAAGTCCTTGCCTTGTGTAATCAGCAAAGCGACTAACTCCGTCTGATTCGTTTTTCCGGAACTCAATTCCGAGAAATGCATGTTCGCTTCCAATAACTCCTTTTCCAGCTCGTCCAGATTATTAATCTTCGCCACCGTCACGATCGCGAATTTACCTAAGTGAGAGTTGATAACGATAGGCTGCGCATCCGTATCGCTGATAATACCGATCCCGGCTTTTCCTTTGAATTTAGGAAGCCCCGGTTCAAACTTGGTGCGGAAATAAGAATTCTCCAGATTGTGGATCGAACGCGTAAACCCTTCTTCCTTATCGTACGTAGCCATACCGCCTCTGCGGGTTCCTAGATGAGAATTGTAGTCTGTACCATAGAATAAATCCGTAATACAGGCTCCTTTAGAAATAGTTCCGAAAAAACCACCCATTGTTTTTTATGTTTGTATTTATGTTTGAGACCGCAAAGTTACAAGTTTATTTATATATGTTCCAAAATTTACTTCATAACGTTTATTATCATCGGCAATAAAAAAAGGATACCCCTTTTCAGGATATCCTTTTCCTTATTCTTTGGTCGCAGAAACTTAAGCCTCAGCAACAACTTCTTTTACAGAAACAAATGATCTGTTTTCTTTTCCTCTACGGAAAGTAACAACGCCATCTACCAACGCATACAACGTATGATCCTTACCGATACCTACGTTCTCGCCCGGATGATGAACCGTACCTCTTTGACGAACGATGATGTTACCAGCTTTAGCAACCTCACCACCAAAAAGCTTAACACCTAATCTTTTACTTTGTGATTCACGGCCGTTCTTAGAACTACCCACACCTTTTTTATGTGCCATTTCTTTTCTTCTCCTTTAAACGTTAAGCAATAACTTCTTTAATACTCACCTCAGTGAACTGCTGACGGTGACCGTTCAATTTACGGTAACCTTTTCTTCTCTTCTTGTGGAATACCAGCACCTTGTCACCTTTTACCAGCGGAGATAATACCTCGCATACTACCTTTGCGCCCTCTACAGTAGGAACACCCACTGTTACCTCACCGTTGTTATCTACTAACAACACCTTGTCAAACTCCACAACAGCACCGCTTTCCGCGTTCTGAATGTGATGAACGAACAATTTCTTGCCTTGCTCAGCCTTGAACTGTTGTCCGTTAATTTCTACGATTACGTACATCTGTCTTAAAATCTTTTAAACAGGTTAGGTCCCGGGGGTGGGCTCCGTCTCCGGCTCCACTTATTTACCCTCTGCGGAAAATCGAGTGCAAAGATAGAGTTTTTTATTTAAAGGACAAGGGATGAAGGAAGAAAAAAGCTGACGCTGTTCTAATTCTTGCTTTTTATTTGTCATACCAAACGTATTCCGGTCATTAATGCTTCCCTTGCTACCGGTGAGTCCTCGTGATCACCTATTATATCGATCTTCTGATCTCCCAAAAAGTATTTCAAACGAGCTAACATCCTGATACGAGCCAATACGCCTTTTCGCTCCGAGGAACCACGTACAAGCAAATCAATATCCCCTCCTTTCTTCTCATCATTTATACGAGAACCAAAGAGATAGATCTCCACTCCCTCACCATATATTTCCTTAGCGACACGAAGTATTACTTGTATTTCTTTTTTACTTAAACGCATATACAAGAACATACATTATTCTTAAGCACAAAGATAGGCCATTAAATGAGACAGAGCAAATAAAGAACAAACTTTTACACATACAGAACTGTACACTAAAAAAACATGTATAAAACGACGGGAATACTGAGCTTTTTACTACCTTTGCTACTAACAATATATTACTATTATCCAAATAGAGATGCAAGAAACAAACAATATGTTATCAGTTCTTGATAGCTATACACTAGACAACCCGGATGAGATCGCTAAAGAAATAGCCAACGACTTATCGTAGAGTATCACGAACAGATAGTCAGGACGCTTTCACTCACTCTCGGTAACAAAAATGATCATTGCAAGAATTTCAGTTTTACAATACAGAAAAGTGATACCGACACATGCCAATGGCATCTTGCTCCCACCTACGATCTCACCCTATGCACAGAGGGTTATAATGGTAAATATGCGACTTCGGTCAATGGAACCGGACATCCCACCATTCAGGACATGATAACCATCGGCACTAAAAGCAAGATGAGTAAACCGCACTGCATGCGAATCTTTGAAGAGGTTAGAGCTGGTTGCGGAGATTTGTTGCGGACAAAGACTGGAAGTAATTTCGATGACAGGAAAGTACTCTTTCACCTCTATTACCCTTGTTTTCAACACCGCATTCACTACCATAGAACAGCGATCAGACTTCTCAGATCCGAAATATCCATACACTACGCCGTTCATCTGACAGAAACGGAGATGGAGAGAGACGGCCCCCTCTTGCGTTGATAACGATCCCATTGGGTCTTAAAATCTGTACCTGTTACCATATCTTTTTTATGAATCTGGAACGAAGATCTAGATTTAATTTTTTAGGGGCAAAGAAGCAATTGAATACTTACCTTTCCATAAGCAGAAGGTCTAGAGATATCGCTTTTTGTTTATCAACAAGACTATTTGTCTATAGAAATCCACTTTTTGCCTTCAAAAAAATCAAAGTCAATACTTACCTCCAAATTTTAAACGACTTGAATTTACACTTCTTAAACAATCTAAAATCAAATTCCCAGTGCTACTTCTTTTGCTTCCAATATATTATCCTCAATAGAACAATAAGTCCAACTTCCATACCGTCCTATGGAATAGATGTCTTTTTCTTTCAATATACTCTTATAACGAGAGATTGCTTCTTGACTTTCTTTACTAATATGTACATAAGCAGGCTTCATCAAGACAGTTTCATAGTCAACCAACTTCTGTGTTGTTACCACCCCCATTTTCTTTAAATCATTCATCACACAATCTAAGTACAAGCCTTCTTTGCATAGCACCTCGTCTTCAGGAAAACCTATTTCAACATACAAAGACATTTTATCTGTTCCCAATATATTGTCATAATAACCTAATCGATAAAAAATATAATCCTTTTCGGGAACATACACCCAACTATTCCTCTGATCATCGCCTTTAGAATCAAAACCTAAGTTAAATACCAAAACTTTATTACATGAAAAAGTATTGGATTCATACCCCAAGCGACATTGCTCTAACAAGGAAGGTAATGGTTGAGTTGATATCAGTCGATCATATTTTATCTTCCGTTTATTAGTTGTCGCTACTTTTTCCTCTATGTTTATTTCCAACAGCTCTTCATTCAAGCAAACTTTTGTACTATCTACATTCTTCAGCAGAGATTGAACATATTCCACCGCACCGCCTTTAGGATAAGTAAAAGAACTATTGTAAGAGGAATTATCTTGCGAACGAAAATTCGAGATAATATCTTCCTTATTTGCTTTTGGGAAAAAACGTCCCATCGCATTCATATCTAGCCTATCCAAATCACAAGCATACAATTTCTCATTATAAGGGATCAAGAATTTCTCCGCAATTGATTTACCATAATTGGCATAGACCATTTCTTTGAAAGATCGTATACTTCCTTGATTTACAGAGAACAAATCATAAAGGCAATCTATCAGTTCCTCTTTATCCAATTGATGAATATTCTTCTGGAAAGGAAAATCTATATAATCACCTTTATAATAAATCTGCGTGTGTTTTTCCACTTTCAACAAAGAAGAAGGAGATATATTTCGGCAAACATATTCTTCGATATCCGGATGTTGGAAATGAAAGAAATGTCCCGAATAGTCCCATACATATCCATTCCGTTTAATCGTACGGCAATATCCTCCCGCTTCGTTTTCTTTCTCAATCAATAAAAAATCATTCTTCGTGAAATTGGCATAACTGATACCTGATATACCTGCACCTATAATTAAATCCATCATCAACTATATTTAAAAACACTCCTTATAGCCCAATTCATAAAATAGTAAATACTTCTTAGCAGTCCCAGTTTCTCCACTTGATAATAAATCAGAAATTGAGGCTTAATCAGCTTTTTCCTATTACGTGTAACACTGGTGGAAACCAAACGATAAGATGCCAAGATTTTCGGATTACCATAAGCATAGTCCACCTTGTTCTTTAATATTTCCAACCAAAAAGCATAATCATCACGTAAACTTTTCAATTCTTCTTTAAAATAGTGTTCACCTACGACCTTACGATCATATATTGTAGTGAGGCAAGAAACAGGATTAGACTTCAGTATATCCCAATAACTTACCTTCTCAGGAACAATGAAAGGCTGTAACACTTGTATCCCTTGTTCATTAATGCGATGATAAGAGCCAGTGACTAATGCCGCACTCTTTTCTTTCATGAAATCCAGTTGAGAGTCCAAGAAAATCGGAGACCAAATATCATCTGAATCCAAGAAAGTAATATATCTACCCTGCGCTTCGTGCAATGCTATATTTCTAGCACCAGACGAACCTTTGTTCACAGGAGAAACTATTAATCTAATACGCTTATCTTTCTCCATAAATTTCTTCACTACTGCAACTCCTGCACCATCATCAGGTGAGCAATCGTCTACGATAATCATCTCCCACTTCGAATATGTTTGTACTTGTACTGAACGAATCGTTTCACCTATAAAAGCTGCACCTTTATACATAGGTGTCACTATAGATACTAAATCTGTAACCATACGATTAAATTGTTAATAATTTATTCCATAAAGTTCTCATACTTCTTTCTTTATAATTTCCCCACCATTTATATAATGTTACATCTCTACCAGGAAAACCGCAATCTTTCTTATTGATGATTATTTCCAGAAGTTCCGTGAAAGTGTACGCATATGTTCCTGGCGTATTTTTTTCGTAATCCATCAATGAAAGATCATTCTTTTGATATTCCTCCAAATCAAACATATAAAGGATAACTCCTTTGTCTTCCATCAAGATATAGTCGGCATATATTGAGGAGTAGTCCGTTATCAAGATATCCGTGAAAGGCAAGATGGGATATATATCACATTTATTGTCTATGAAATAGATGTGGCTATATTGATTATTTAAATTAGTAACCTTCACTGTTGGATGCTGCTTGATAACCAATAGGGCATTCACCTTTTTCAATATTTCATTCAGCTTATTCATATTCGGAAATGCTACATTCAAATAAGCAGTATTCAAGTGCGCCCTCCAAGTGGGCATATACAAATAAATCCGATCATATTGTTTCCAGCTGTTCAATAGCTCTGGTACCTCTTGTGGTTCATACCGCTTTATATGTTCCACAATTTCTATCAAATCTTGTTTCAAAAAAGCGCAGCGAGGATAGATATCATCAATTAATTGATCCTCTTTAATAGAAAAAAGCTGTTGAAAATAACCTCTCTGATAATAAGTTGGTACTAACAAATAATTCGGTTTTTTTAATATCCAAGGAGCAAATATTCTACAGAACAATCTATTATCTTTTATACCCGCATTCGTCGTTATAAAATTTTTAACACCCACTCCGTGCCACAAATTTACAAGTATACTATTTCCTGAAGTGAAAAAGTTGATAGCATCAGATGATGTAGTATAAAAATACATATATGCGGTAAGTGAATGAAACATCCCCTTTAAGCTATACCGATGATAGGCGGGCAGATTACGTTCGCACATCCATCGAAGTAATTTTTTGTCTTGAGTGATCCAATATACTTTAACTTCTTCTTGTTTCAAGGCATATAAATAGAGATATTTAGCATTGTCAACAAACCCATTTTTATGTCCAAATACCCATTTTCGTTTATCCTTTATAAAAATATAGGAAAGACAATATAAAGGGTAGCCCCACAAAAGTTCTAAGCCTCCGGTAATAATTTGTAATGGTTTTTTTCTGCTGAATACTTTTCCCCAGACAGACATTTTTTTCGTATTCATAATTTTTCCTATTTGTTGCTTATCATTTTATAATCAGCATTGGATACGTTTCTTAATTTCAGCTACCAAATCAATACCATTATCATAGCTATCCCAAAATGCCTTCATTAGAAAGCTGTGATCTTCTTCGGTCAAATGGCAATCTACACGATTCGCTATTAAAGTGATTAGTTCATCAAAAGTTTGAACCCTTTTTCCTAAATAATATTTGTTGTAACTTTCAAAACAAACAGTAGGCGAATACCATTTTTTATTCTTAAAATCAGCTTTATCATAAGCTTCTTTATTATAACTATCTTCTAAATCAAAAGGAAAAATAATTATTTCTTTACCTAACAGAATAAAATCCGAATAGACTGATGAATAATCCGTTATCAAGCAATTGGTATAAGGCAAAATCGTATTGACATCACATTGCTTTTCAAAAGGAATAATATGTGAATAACCCTTAATGACAGATAAATCCATTTGGGTAAAAGGGTGTAACTTCAAAATAAAGCAACTATGAGTAGTTTGCAAAGCCTCTTCAAGACGTTTAAAATCGATTCCGCTTTGTTTCAAAAAATCACTACCGTTATTACGCCAAGTAGGCATATAGATATACACCTTTTTAAACCGTTTGATTAGCTCAATAAAACGACAGGTTTCTTTAGGTTCATACCGTTCTATGAAGCGAGTTCTTTTCTCTTCCGGGCACAATAAAATTTCATTGCGTGGATAATTTGTCAAAATACATTTCTCTATCGGAATCCTAAACATAGGCATATAAAATTCTTGAGCTTGATCAAAAGAGGTGGTTAAACAGAGATCCGGCACACGAAATAACAGTAAATAATATTCTATTTTGGGTCTGAATTTAGTAGCAAGTTCCGTATAAGTATAACCTGTTAGTGCTAAAAAGTAAGACTCTGGACGTAACCATTTTGTCTTTTTTAATCCGATGCCATGCCCTAAATAGACCCAACAGGCACCTTCTGATGCATATCTGTTAATTTCTCTTACACTGTCAGTTGTCAAATACACTCCGGCAGTAAAACTATGATACAATCCAAGAATGCTATACCACATATAGCATCTGAACCCTTTAGAACGTACATTATGAAATTCGTCCTTACTATTAGCAATCCATATAGCTTCTATCTCAGGATACTCCTCCAGTACTTTTAAGAAAAGGTACTTGCTGTTATCTGAAAAAGTGGCATTATGTGTTGCGAACAACCATTTATTTTTTTTTCTAGGCATAATGCTACCAAAGAAATAAAGAGGATGCAACAGTAACTTGCATAAGTATCTTAAGTTTCTTGTCATTTGTTTTTAACTTGTTAAGTTATACTTTCAATGAAAGCTGGTATTGTTTCACTAAGAGGCATATCTTTTCTGAAAACACCTGCTGTCCCTCCAACGAAAATGGAAGCACCTAAATTGCGCATATATCGAGCTCTTTCACAACTCACACTGCCATCAACGCATATTTCTATATTTGTATGACTATGTTGATCTAGATATTGGCGTGTTTCTCTTACCTTTTCCATGATGCCATGTATCATGCTACTGCCAGCAAAACCAGGAACAATCAGCATTAATAAGATTACATCGACATAAGGTAAATATTTCTTGACCTCTTCAATAGATGTATCTGGATTTAATGCCAAACCAAATTGCGCTTTTTTCTGTTTGATGAAAGCTGCATTCTCCATGATACTTTCTTTGCATTCACTATGAATACTGACAATGTCACCTTCACGAATATCCATCGATCGGACAACGACACGTGGGTGCTCCATGAGTAAGTGAATGTCTAATGGAAGGTTTGTAATCTTCCGGATTGAATTGACAACATCAGGGCCGAATGTCAGATTGGGAACGAATATGGCATCCATTATATCGATATGTAAATAGTCAACCCCGTTTTCTTCTAGAAGTTGAATATCACGCTCCAAATTTACCAAGTTGGCACACATGAGCGATGCGGATAATTTAGGACTCATTGAATGGATTTATAATAGTTAATCAATCGATCGAACATCTCTTCTAAATTAAAGAACGGCTTCCAGCCTAATGCTTCCAGTTTTTTCGTGGACAGATTCAATTTCGTAACGGGAGCATATCCCATGTTATCTCTTGCCTCAATCACAACACGACAATTTTTATTAAACTTTTCTACTAATAGATAAGCCAGATCGCAAATGGAAATATACGTATTGGGGGTAGCCACGTTATACGCTTTACCCGGTTCCCCTTTTAGCAACAGATAAAACAAAGCCATAATCGCATCAACAGTATAGCAATAGGGTTTTGCGGATTCGCCGCTAGTATGCATCACAATATCTTGTCCATTTATGACGCTTTTGGCAAATTGGGCAAAAACCCTTGTATCTTGCCTTGAAACTCCAGCACCAAAAACTTGAGTCAGACGAGCCATTACCACTGGGACATGATATTCTGAGGCATAAGCATGACACAAACACTCCACCATTCGTTTCCCCAAAGAATAGCTACTGCGCACATCAATGGGATTTATGTATCCGCTTACATCTTCAGTCACCAGAACAGAATTGTCATTGATTGTCCCATAGGATTCCAAAGAAGACAAATAAACCATTCCTCTCATTGATAGGTGCTGAGAAGCATATTCCAATAGTTGTCGAGTTCCTATAAATGCCGTATTTATAGTTTCTACAGGAGAGTTCACATAAAATTGGGACGCTGTAGGACTTGCACAATGGATAATATAATGGATGTCCCAAGTTGACAAATCCAAAGGTTCTGTCATGTCTTGCCAGATCCATTGGATTTCGCAATTACCAAATAAATCGTATGCCTTTTGCTTATTACGGGCCACTGCTACGACCTTTATTCCTGAATTTGTTACTTGATTTAAACGTAGCAGACATTTGATCAAAACAGAACCTATTAGACCAGTTGCACCTGTGACTAAAATCGTTTTTTCTTTTATTTGCTCCACAAAGGGGAAATGCCCTACAAAAAAATCAATGTCCTGCTGTATAATGAGATTCTCTATCATACCTTTATAACCGGTTACTATTTACAATCTGTTCAAAACGTTCTAAATCTTCTGGAGTCGTCAGTTTAAAATTGATCTCTTCCCCTTTGGATAGAAAGACTTTCATGCCACAACGGAAAGCAAACTCGGCACCTCCTGTCACTGCCGCTATTTCTTCATAGCTTCTTTCCTCATGAATTTTAAGATATTTACCTAGTTTAAATGCTTCAGGGGTCTGTCCCGCATGTAAAGTACTTCGCTTAGGCACGTCCGTAATGCAATTTCCCTCGGTTGACATGTAGATTGTATCTTTCACTGATATAGTGGCAATAGCAGCATCGTTCGCAATGCAACCACAAATACAGTCATGTATGACTTGGGAACTAACTAATGGTCGGACGGAATCATGGATAATCACCACATCATCATCCACTCCTCCATGGGAACGGATTAGCTTTAATGCATTGTAAATGGTATGTTGCCTTGTTTCGCCTGGTTCGGCATAATAAACAGGAAGTTGGAGCATTGCCACATGGGGTTGTATGAAATCGATCCATTGTTTGTCTAAAGCTATCACAAGAGCATCTATTTCATTACTTTGTACGAATTTATCTATACAATAGCTGATAATGGGACGTCCCGCAACCATTATGTATTGTTTAGGTATATTACTACCCATGCGGGAACCGATACCTCCCGACAAAATAACTGCAATATTCATATATATTTTATGTTTTTTAAATATTTGGATTTTAGTGTTTGATCCGATAAATACCACCTGTCTGTCCACAAAATAACAGAAGATGTTTACCATGGAAATCCACGTCCTCCGGTTCATTCATCAGTTTTTCTTGCAAATTCAAAATGTGTGTCACCTGTTGTCGTTTTAAGTTCACCATGACAATAGCTCGTTCGGCATCTTTCCTATGTTCATTTCCCGTGTGCAATCCTACAGGCAAATAAAGTATGCCTTTACGTATGCTTCCACCTTGAAGTAGGTTTGGAAGATAAATATGAAACTGTTCTTCTACATCTTTTGCTGTTAGTGTAACATTACCGTCACTCAATAAAGGTAACGGAAAGCGAATAATCCGAAGCGAATCGCTTGCCTTGTTTCCGTCTGGTACAAGTAAACGGGACACGCCATAAAGTTTTCGTTCCTCGCGATCAACGATCCAGTCATGTACTACCTGTGCTTCTCCTCCTGCTGCTTGATATTGCAGTGTTTGTATAACCTTTGCGCTATCCAAGTTGACATTTTCCACAAAACAGCGATAAGGTCGGCGACACTCGGATACATACAAGGCAGGAAAAGTCATGTTCCCTTCTGGATATTCCACACCAAAGGAGGCACAGTTTGCATGATTATTCTTGTGAAAACTACCGAGTCGATAACTACCAGCCAACTCTTTTCGATCTAGGCTATATATGCGACAAAGACCCTGATCATTAAGTAATACGGCATAATTATCCCACACAGCCATACCTTGAGCTGAGTGTTTTTCATAGGTTCCCGATATACTATAGGCTACCAATCGAACTTGTTTACAACTTATACAGATCAAAGTACAAAACAGAAAAACAATATGGATTTTCATGAACTATTTATAACTTATAATTAAAAATTAGGAGTTCCCTTCGTAGATCTTCTTTGGGGTAAAATACAGAGCTATACGGATAATATATCATATATCTTTGTATCGCATTAGGATTGTTGGCAAAAGGAACGGCATAAGATTTATAGCAAAAATATACAGGAATTAATAAAGAGAAAAAGCACAATACTATTCTCTGCTTGACATCCATTTTCTTTACACATTCCATAAAACATATAATAACCAATAAACTAGTAAACGATTGAAAATAATCATATAGTCTATAAAATATCATGAATGAAAATTTGACACTAATTAGGATAGCTGAAAAATATATAGTACTCTCAAAGATGTTATTACTTATTTTAATGTATTCAGAAAAAATATGTTTACATCGAATAACCATGAATATATATATAAATAGCAAGAAATGTAACAAGAACTCCCTTCCAATTATATTCAATCATGGTATATTGATCGGAAGTGGCATAAAAGATTAAACCCTTAGTAAAAATAGTATCTAATGAAAGAATATTTTCTATAATTGTATAAATCCAGTCTCTTTGGACAATAGGCATTATAATAAAAAAAGCAATAACGGGTAAGACGTATATCTTTTTTAAAGAATAGACCAGATAAAAACCAAAGAAAAGTCCAAAGACCACCAGCGAAAATTTGTGGAACAAAAAAGCAGTGATAACATATAGCATAACTTTCCAAGTTTTACGTTCATCCAAGGCTAATATGGCAAGCAAGAAAAAAGCCAAAGCCACAGCTTCACGCATCACTTCCATATTCTGCTTGGTATATTCAAACATATAATAGAACAAGACCATAGAAAAACAAAGTGTAGGACAAACTTTCTTGACGAACTTACCCCAAATGACTATGTGGATCATGCTTATGACACACTGCACCAAAAAGAAATCATTACAAAGAGTTTTACAACAAACGTTAAGCAGTATCCAAAAAGGTTCGTAACGCACATCTGAAAAATCATTCCACCGTAAATGGAACAAATCCGGATAATATTTAAAATCATCCATATACACTACAGTATCGCTACCGACTCTATATCGCAGTCCACTGACAAGGATCATCAAAGCTAACGAAACAAAGAAATGCAACCGCCTATACCTTCGATACCTACCAACATCATACAATAGTGCCAAGAATACATAATATATGAATAAAACAATATATATCATGACTTTTCAAAGATTAAAATCCTATATAAACGGCAGTAATAAAGACGGTAGAACAGAACAAAAACATCTGCTAAAATCAATGCTAACGCAAAATTATATATAGTAAACAAATTCATCCAATAGAGTGACAAATAGACAATCACCAGCACAAAAGTGCTATATATAACACTATTATTGAAAGGTTTAGGATGTCCGAACGCTACCAATGTCGTAGATCCAAGACATATCGTAATACTCGTACAGAATGTGTATAAGCAGAATATGCGCATCAAAGAAATAGTTTCCGGCATCTTTGTCCCCGTAAATAGAGACACCAATAACGGAGATACCACAAATATGACCGTACTAAGCACAAAGGCGAACAGGATATTGATCCAAATAAAACGTGCTACAAAACGTTTGTCTTGTGTCCGAGCGATATGGGGGTACACGGCTTGGTTGAGCATATTGGTAGGAATACGGACAGCATTGGAAACCTTTTGTGCCAATTCGAAAGCCGCTACACTTTCCATCGTAAAGAATATGCCACTTACCGTTTTAGCCAAATTGGTATTAAAGATAACCGATATGCGCGAGAACCAGAAAGGTACGCTCTCAAAGAACATTTTCCATACCATCGCACAGCAAGGCACCTTTAAACGTATGCCTTCCAACCTCAACAGACAATAAAAAGAAATCATCCCCGCTAATACATTCCCCATGGACTGCAAAAGAGCAACCTGAGGATAATCACTTTCGCCACGAATGAAAATAAATACGGAACATGTATAGAACAGGATGGAACTGGATCGGACAATGGTGATATATTTCATCTTTTCGATCCCTTGATAGTACCACACGGGAAACAACAGCTCTGACAAACAAGTTAGAAACGCAAAAAGCATAAGAATTTTGTTCTGCTCCATAAACGGAACGACTAACATTCCGACTAGTAACACAAAAGAACAAAGCAAAAAAAGTATTAACTTGATGAATAAAACTGTAGAAACGATCCTATTCAACGCAAGCTTGTCATTACGATGAACGGAAACATCTTTTACCGCAGAAATGTCCAGACCAAAATTAATGACCACAATAAAGTATTGAACAATGGTCTGTGCCAAAGCCACCATCCCATACCTCTCCATGCCAACTGTCCTTATGATATAAGGTAAGGCTACAAAAGGCATGAAAATACGTACACACTCTATGATAGTCAAATACCCTGTATTCTTGGCAATGGTTTTATTGTTGCGCAATTTACTCTTTAAGGCCTCTATAAAAAAGCGCATCATCACACAAATAGTTAATACATAAATACTCTGTTAGCACTCTATTTAGAATATACCCTTTGATAGGGTGCTTTTTAGTGCATCGTTTTGGAAATACGGTTAGTAAACTAAGCCATTATACCTGTATCAATTTCATTTTTAAGGTATTGGAATACGTACAAAACTATCACTTAAACAGATTTAATAACTCCGCCAAGAAAGACAACCTATTGTCTATCCCTAAGCTCCTCCAATAAATCATTTAAAATATAATCGTCACTCATCAAATGAAGTCCATACTTGCTATCATGCAACATAGAACAAGTACGCGTATCATAGAAGATGGCAAGCGCACGCTCCGGGGATATTTGCAAACGCTCCGCTAGTCGCATAATAATCCGGGCGACCTTTCTCCAAAGCACTTGCTCTCTCATACCGGCCTCCCTTCTCGTATATCATTAAGCCGCTCGCTATCAACAAAACGTAAATACTTATCAAGCAACGACTGACTCAATATACATATTTGATTATTAGGAGAGGTATATCGCAATTTACCCAATGCTTGATCAACCGTGATATTGCCACTTATATAATCCTCCACGGTATCGATCACACGGTCATCCACCACTCCACCCTCTATTATATCATATCCAATCCAAGGTTTTTCCCCGTTGCGACTAGCTACAATAAAATCGAGCCAATGCCGGTCATAAGCTTCAAAACTCAACATTTTAGCGCCTGCGTTCAAAGCAGCCTCTTAATCAAACTCATACATATTGATCCAAGCGTCAGAGGATAGACGAATTAATTGTACCCGAATGGCCCAACGTTCTGCTTGATCTCGCAAACGGGTCAAATAGAAACCCTTTCCAAA
>NZ_QTMJ01000025.1:0-654 GCF_003635485.1 Parabacteroides sp. AF19-14
TACCGATTATCCATCGACAGGTCCATGAGGTTGTTGAGGTCACTGAACACGCTTACCTTGCCGAACTTGGTCACACCTGTGAGCAGGGCGAAACGGATGGCCCTATCCATGGTCTTCAATACGCCGTAGAAGGGTTTGAGCATGTTCCGGAGCCGGTTTTGCATCTCCTTGTCGTGCAAGTTCTGTAGCAAGGGCTTGTCGTACTCGTCTATCAGGATCACGGCCCTTTGTCCGGTTTTGCGGTAGGCCCGGTCGATGATTCCGGCGAAACGGAGGGGCAGGGTCACTTCCGAGGGACGTGTCCCATATTCGTCTTCGTACCGGGACAGGATGTCGTTTAATATCTTGTATAAGCTATCCGGAGAGTCGTATTGGGAGATATTCAGGTCAAAATGGAGGATCGGGTATTCTTTCCAGTCCTTTTCCAGTTTCTCCATGGCCAGTCCCTCGAACAACTCCTTTTTCCCTTGGAAGTAGGCCTCCAGCGTGGACAGCAACAGGCTTTTCCCGAAGCGTCGGGGGCGGCTGAGGAAGTAATACTGTCCGGTAGTAACCAATTGATAGACCAAGGCTGTCTTGTCAATATAGAGATAGCCGTCCTTGCGAATTTTCTCGAAGTTCTGTATGCCGATGGGATAAATTGTCTGGTTCATG
>NZ_QTMJ01000025.1:664-78386 GCF_003635485.1 Parabacteroides sp. AF19-14
TCGAAGTTCTGTATGCCGATGGGATAAATTGTCTGGTTCATGGCTTTGTGTATTTATGTGACTTATATACAAAGGTAACTCTTTCTCCCAAAAGGGCAAGTAACGGCGCTTTTTTCTGTACGGTACGATCAGTGGATGGCGCGTGCCGTGAGCGTTTTGCCTTTCCACAGCTATCGCGTGGGCTCAACCAGCCACTTCTCGATATTGCGGGTCTCGGCAGAGAAGTTCACGCCGATCTTGAAGACCTCCCGGTCGTCTCCGGCGAAGGGTAGGGCGTAGCCTTTCTCCTCGATCTGCCGCAGGGCCTCCTCGGCGGTTCCGTTGAGCTTGAACTCCATGATATATACATAGCGATCGGTTTGCAAGACGAGGTCTATACGCCCGTTCGAGGTATGGTACTCCACTTGCGTGTACAGGCCGACCAGCTTGAAGACGATGAAGAGGACGTTCCGGTAATGCAGCTCCGTGTCTCGTTCCGGCTTTTGCCCGGCGATCACCTCGTAGGGTGTGTCGGCGAAGAAGCTTTGGAGGCGGTGGAAGAAGGCGTCGTAATTGCCAGACCGTATCTCCCGAACGAACTGTCCGATCTCGAAGGGGGTCTTAGAGGCTTGTATGCTCGTATAGAAAGGAAGTAGGTATTTGACGAAACCTTCTTCCACCTCCTTGTTCGGGAAACTCAGTCGATAAATGCCAAACTCAGGATCATAGCCCTTGATGGTCAGATACCCGCTTTGGTAGATGACGGGTATGGGATTGTTCGAGGCGGAGTCGATGCTGTTCAGCACATCGGCGTCGGTCTCCGTGTTGGCCATCTCGTAGAGGTCGTAATGGGTGTGCTTGAGCAGCTCCACGAGGTAGGAGGGTGTTCCGGTCTCGAACCAGTAGTCTCCGAATTCCATCTTAGCGAAGGTATTCAATAGGCTGAATGGATTATATATACCCTCGGACTTGGCGGTGAAATGGTATCCGTCATAGCGTTGCTTGAGTTTTAGGCAGGTTTCCTCGTAGGTCATCATTTGGGTATCAGCCAGTTCCTTCACTTCGTCATCCAGATAGGCATGTATCTCTTTCTCTGTGATGCCGCATATCTCGACGTACCGATTATCCATCGACAGGTCCATGAGGTTGTTGAGGTCGCTGAATACGCTTACCTTGCCGAACTTGGTCACGCCGGTCAGGAACGCTAGGCGGATATATCCGTCCATGCTCTTCAGAACGCCGTAAAACGCTTTCAGTATAGAGCGGTAGGCCTCCTGTAACTCCAGATTCCCGATCGCCTGTAGCAAAGGCTTGTCATACTCGTCTACCAGTATGACCACTCTCCGTCCTGTTCTCTCATAGGCACGGCGTATCACGCCGGTGAAACGATCGGATGGTGTTATCTCTCTCTCGTCTTTCCCCCACAGGTCTTCCCAAAGGTTCAGATAACGTCGTAATATACTCTCTAATGCCCCAGGGTCAGAATATCTCTCCGCATTTAAATCCAAATGTAAGATGGGGTATCTTATCCAGTCTTTTTCCAATTTCTCCATTGCCAGTCCCTCGAACAGCTCCTTCTTTCCTTGGAAATAGGCCTCCAGCGTGGACAGCAGCAAGCTTTTCCCGAAGCGTCGGGGGCGGCTGAGGAAATAATATCGTCCGGTTGTTACTAATTGGTAGATTAGGGCGGTCTTATCAATATAGAGATAACCATCTTTGCGAAGGCTCTCGAAGTTCTGTATGCCGATGGGATAAATTGTCTGGTTCATATCGTCCTATATTTTATGCGACTTATAAGCAAAGTTACATAAAATATAGGAGAGGAACCGTATCTTTAGAAGTAAATTTTCAACAATAATATCTTACTATGAAGTAGATTTATAACTTGCTGACAGTAAGATGGATAAATATGCTTGTCGAATTTCCGTAAAAACACGTACATGTTTTCACGGATTCACGTACGTGTTTTTGGGAATTCACGTACGTGTTTTCCGAAAAACATGTACGAATAAAAAACAAGTCTGGAAAAACAGACAATAAGTAAGAAGTTTTTATTCCTTATACTTAGCCACCATAATCACGGGGTTGGATTCCTCATTCAATCCCGCTGCGATCTCATTCAAGCGGCCTTTCAGCTTACCTTTCTCGTAGTCTTCCACCAACTCATTGGCTTCTAGTTTCTTTATGAAAGCGATCCCATCGTTATTGATGATCTTTAGTATTCCGTGTTCGTACCACATATCAACGGGTGTCTGATCTACGAAATCGTTATTATATACGACACACTCAAAGATAGCGTCCTCTTGTTTATCATATACCAAGTCGGTTCTGGGGAATCCGGTTTCTTTCTCAAAATCCCATTGTTTCTTTGTTGTTTGCATGAAATAATACCGGTCGGTAAGAATACTTGGATAAAGAAATACTTCCGGGGCCATAGAGCGGATAGGTGGAGTCCTTACGATAAAGGGTTTGATAGAGTGATCTTGGGAATAACTATAAATCGTATCTGTAGATGGCTCTATTAAGACCCAACTTCCATTTTGGGAAATTAATTCGGTATTACGAGGTCCTGCGGACCAAATTCCTTTTGATAAAAACGGTGATATCTTATGCTCATAAGGGAGTTCGATTTCCTTGACAATGCTCCCGTCTTGTTTGGACAGGAGCCAAAATGCGCTTTTTCTCAGATTTTTATAATTGCCAATCTCATCGTAGCAGATTAAGTTGTCTTGATCGAAATTGTATATCTTCCCGCTATTGAAATTAAAATCTTTATCGTACTTTAAAGTTCGCTTAAAGTTTCCGGACAGGTCGTATACGATAAACTGGCTCGAATAGTAGTTGTTGATAAACAGCTCACCTTTCTCCTCATCGAGGGCAATAGACCCGATATTCGTGTATTCTTGGCTACCTTGGCCGCTGCGGTTGATTTTTCTCTGGCCTTTTCCGGTCCGGTCGAAGATAAATATATCTCCGTCTTGTCCGTTCTTGTTTCTAAGGATTATGAGATTTTTGCCGATGGCTTGCATGCTGGCTGAGGTTATGAATTCCTCATTCGTTTCTAATGGGATGTATTCCACATCCAAAAAGTCTTGAAGAATCAGTTCCTTCTTCGGATAATTTGCCGTGATATCCACGGTTAAAAAGTCGTTAGCCGGTTGCTTACCACTTTCGCATCCCGTTATCAGGAACAGGATCATCGCAGAGATTGTGAGTATAAGTTTCATGGTAGTATGTTTTTAAAGGTGTCCCTTTAGCAAACATATGCTTTTCTCACTGTTAGAAAAATATTTTATACATCTATTTTCGTGAATGTGTTGTTTAACATTATCTTTGCAAGTCAATGAACGTGAATATGGAAGATGATTTTGATATAAGGGATGCCCGGATGCCGGAAAACGAACGAGAGTACGAGAACGTGCTTCGGCCGCTTTCGCTCCGTGACTTCAGCGGGCAGGCGAAGGTGGTGGAGAACCTGAAGGTGTTCGTCATGGCTGCCCGCATGCGTAAGGAGGCGCTGGATCATGTGCTTTTGCATGGACCTCCCGGGTTGGGAAAGACAACGTTGTCGAATATTATAGCGAACGAGTTGGGGGTTGGTTTCAAGGTCACGTCGGGGCCGGTGCTGGATAAGCCGGGAGATCTGGCCGGGGTATTGACCTCGCTGGAGAAGAACGACGTGCTTTTTATCGATGAGATTCACCGGTTGAGCCCGATCGTGGAGGAATACCTGTATTCCGCTATGGAGGATTACCGGATCGATATCGTGATCGATAAAGGACCAAGCGCTCGCTCGATACAGATCGATTTGGCTCCGTTTACATTGATTGGCGCTACGACCCGTAGCGGCTTGCTGACTAGTCCGCTGCGTGCCCGTTTCGGCATCAATATGCACTTGGAGTATTATGATATGGAGACGCTGACGAAGATCGTGCTCCGTAGTGCTAATATCTTGAATGTAAAATGTGAGTTGAACGCCGCTAGAGAGATCGCTTCCCGTAGCCGGGGTACGCCTCGTATCGCCAACGCTTTATTGCGCCGTGTGCGTGATTTCGCTCAAGTGAAGGGGAACGGAGATATCGATAAGGCGATCGCTTGCTTCTCTTTGGAGGCGTTGAATATAGATCGGTATGGCTTGGATCAGATCGATAATAAGTTGCTGACGACGATCATTGATAAATTCCAGGGAGGCCCGGTCGGATTAACGACAATCGCCACGGCTTTGGGCGAGGACCCCGGAACGCTAGAAGAAGTGTACGAGCCTTTCTTGATCAAAGAGGGCTTTATCAAACGCACGCCCCGTGGCCGTGAGGTCACCGATTTAGCTTATACCCATCTGGGACGTAGCCGGGTGGGGGAACAAGGTTCTTTATTTGATTAGACAGATACGATATGGCAGGAGGAATGAAGCGGCTCGCTAAAGAGACAGCCGTTTATGGATTGAGTAGTATAGTGGGGCGTTTCCTGAATTGGATGTTGGTGCCGATGTACACACGTGTGTTGGCCGGAACAGGGGATTATGGGATCGTGACGAATTTATATGGTTGGACAGCCCTGTTGCTGGTCTTGCTTACGTATGGCATGGAGACGGGGTTCTTCCGTTTCATCAATAAGAAAGAGGAGCAAGAGCCGATGCGGGTGTACGCTTCCGTGCTGTATTGCCTGCTGGGAAGTTCGGCGCTGTTTAGCGTAGCGGTTTTCGCCTTGTTTCCATCTATTAGTGCCGGCTTGGGATATGGTGACCATCCGGAGTATATCGGGATGATGGCGGGTATCGTGGCGGTAGACGCTTTTTGTTGCATTCCGTTCGCTTATCTTCGGTATAAGGGAAAAGCATGGCGTTTCGCCGGGATTAAGTTGCTGAGTATTTTCTTGAATATTATCTTGAATATATTCTTCTTGATCACTTGTCCGTGGTTGCATACGCACTATCCGGAGGCGATAAGCTGGTTCTATCGTCCGGATTATGGGGTAGGCTATGTATTCGTGGCGAACGTGTTTACGACACTGATAACCTTATTGCTTTTGATCCCGGATATCTTGCCGGGCATACGGGCGAAAGTAGACGGAACGGTATTGAAACAAATCTTGCGTTATTCCTTCCCGATCCTCATTCTAGGTATTGCCGGTATCTTTAACCAGACGGCAGATAAGATCCTGTTTCCATTCTTGTTTGATGATAAGGAGTACGCGAACGAGCAATTGGGTATATACGGCGCATGCTTCAAGATCGCCGTGGTGATGGTGATGTTCACGCAGGCTTTCCGGTATGCCTATGAGCCGTTTATTTTCGCTAAAAACAAGAGCGATGATAATAAGAAAGCCTACTCGGAAGCGATGAAATATTTCATCATATTCGCCTTGTTTATCTTCCTCGGGGTAATGTTCTATATCGATATCTTGAAGTACTTTGTCGGGCCGGCCTATTATCCCGGATTACGGGTGGTGCCGATCGTGATGCTGGGCGAGTTGTTCTTCGGTATTTATTTCAACCTCTCCTTATGGTATAAGCTGATCGACCAGACACGATGGGGCGCCTATTTCTCCACGATCGGATGTGTGGCCACGGTCTCTATTATCTTGCTGTTCGGTCCCTCGTACGGTTATATGGCTTGTGCGTGGGCATCGTTCTTTTGTAATTTATTGATGATGCTTTTATCCTATTTTGTAGGACAAAAGAAATTCCCGATCGAGTACGACTTGAAATCCGCATTTCTTTATTTCGGAGTGGCGACGGTGTTATACGTGGCAGGCATGGCACTGCCGATACAGTCTGAATGGCTCCGGTTGGGATACCGCACGATCTTATTAGGCGTATTCATCGCATTTATGGTTAAAAGGGATTTACCTTTACGAGAACTCCCGTACGTAGGACGTTTCTTCCGTTAATCGGTAGGTTCGGAGGGCTTGGACGGCGTGGCGATTGGCATTGTGATAACGAAGCGTGAGCCTTTCGTATAAGACGGATCTGTCTTTATCTTACCGTTTAGCCAGTTAACGATCAAGCGACATAGGTAAAGCCCCAGGCCAGAGCCGGGAATGAAATCATTGGTCTTCGTGAAACGCTCGAATATCCATTCCTGTTTGTCTTGAGGGATGCCGCAACCCGTATCTGTTACCGACAAGGTCACTAAATTGGCTCCGCTATCCAGATGGTATGAAAGCGTGATGCTTCCTTTCTCCGTGAATTTATTCGCGTTAGCCAGCAGATGCGAGATGATCAAACTGAAATAAGCACGGTTGGTCAAGATCATATCATTCTCCTTATCGCCTTCCACCACATAGTTGATCTCCGGCTTCTCTTGATATTTCTTTACCTGTTGCATCTCATGTAAACAAAGCTCATGGATACGTGTGGGAACAAGAGGAAGGGAATCATTGCCGCTATCGAGCTGGGCGATCTCAAGGAGATTGTTCAGCATGGAAGTCAAGTGGTAACAGTTTTCATAGATAATACGGCTGAAAGCCTGTTTCTCGTCCATGGAGATATCGTCGTTGGTGATGAGTTCCGAGAAACCGTTGATTGCGTTTAAGGGAGTCCGTATCTCATGCGACATATTCCGGATGAAGGCGGTCTTCATCTCCTCGCTTTCTTGTGCTTTCTGGTTCGCTATCAAGACCAGCTCGTTAGACTTCTGCAATGCCCGATAGAGGGATCTCATTTTGCCTAGCCGGAAAAAGATATAGAACACGGCGCATAAAGCTAGAAGCAATAAGGATATATACAGGTAATTCTCTTTCTTGCTTTTCTGTAATTCCAATTCCAATGATCTCTTTTCGATCACCAACTCGTTCGCCCCTTTCTCGATCTCCAGATTTTCCATTTTCTTCCTGAGTTCTTGCATACGTAAGGTGTCTAGCAATACAGCGTATTCCTTGGATGTCTCATAGGCTTCCTTGTACATCCGGAGGCTGTCGTAAGCGGCAGCTTTCGCGGACACATAGGCGATTACATGTTCCTTGTAAAGCGGTATCTGTTTGGAGAAATTGATCAAAGAGTCACTGAACTCAATGAATTTCTTATAGTCCTTAATACCTAGGTAATAATTCGATGAGGTGTAGTAGAGCTCATACTCCGGGGCGGCGCTAGCTGATTCCGGATAAGCCTTCAGCAGATTCATGAACTTACGGTAATAAGAGGTCGCCAAATCCTTTCCAATAGCCTCGGCGCTAATGGCAAGGTTTGAATAAGCGCTTAATAATTGACGTTTGTTGACTGCGTAAGGACGTTTCCTCATCTCCGGGATGTTAGAGTAACCTAAGATCGTATTTAGGTAACGGGTAGCATATTGTCCTCGTTCTTGAGGGTTACTCGCATAAGCGCATAGCATGAAATAGGTGTTAGGCAAGAAATTGTACGCATATCGTAGGGGCAGTTTTTCCGCCTCGGCCAGAACATTGTCGAAATATTCTCTTCCTTGCTTAAAGTCCTCCTTAAGCATATTTTCTTCCATAATGCTGTTGCTGACAGCCATACCAAGTATATAATTGCAGGCTATTTTCTCGTAGGGAGATAATTTATCAGGTTCTTCCAGCTTGAATAGGCAATTCATGAGGACTTTCTTTCTCGGTTCACCGGATGTGTAGAATATGACGCGCGTATCTTGGATCATTTTCATGAACGACACGAGGCTGGCTCTGGCTTCTCCTTTTAGCTCCTGCTCGGCCTTGGCGATGTAGGTATTAGCGCTATCGGTTTGGTCCGTGTTGATATAACATCGGAGAATCTCGGTCAACGCCGCTTCCTTATAGTAATTGTCATTCGCTTTTAAGGCCTCCTGATAGAGTTGTTTAGCGTTTACTAATATGTCATCGTTTCGTGAGATATCCATTAAATTGGTAAGGATTTCCAGTCTAGAGCGTTCGGAGGTTGCTTTTTGCAAGGCGCTTTTAAGCGAGTCTGGCGTTGTCGTTTGAGATGAAACGACAAAGGACGTAAACAATAAGCATAAAAGCATTAGATATCGTTTCATACAAATAGGATCTCTTGTTGTTGTATTGTAAATGCAAATATACGTAATCTCACCATAAAAAAGCTATTAAATAGTTAGAAAAACAAACAATTGGAATATCTTTGCATAAATATGGGACAAGATTAATACCGCATGGAAAAAGGATTGCTACATAAACAGATTATGGATTTTTTCGTCCGTAATTTTGATGTCCGGCAGGAAAAGGAAGATGAGCTGGAGACGATAGAATCCATTAAAAAGGGGATAGAGTTTAAGGGGACGAACTTATGGGTACTTATTTTCGCTACGTTTGTCGCTTCTCTTGGGTTAAATACCAACTCTACGGCCGTGATTATTGGCGCGATGTTGATCTCGCCGCTGATGGGACCGATCATGGGATTCGGCTTGGGATTGGGTATCTCCGATTTCGACTTGATCAAGCGATCGTTCCGTAATTTTGCCACGGCTACGGTCTTCAGCGTAATAACGTCTACCTTGTATTTTCTTATATCACCGATCAGTGAGGCCCAAAGCGAGTTGCTTGCCCGTACGCAGCCCACGGTATACGACGTGTTGATCGCTTTCTTTGGCGGTCTGGCGGGAATTGTCGCTAGCTCTACGAAAAGCAAGGGAAACGTGATCCCGGGTGTGGCTATCGCCACGGCGTTGATGCCTCCGCTTTGTACGGCTGGATTCGGTTTGGCGAGTGGTAATTTATATTACTTTTTCGGCGCTTTCTATCTGTATTTTATCAATACGGTATTTATTAGCTTGGCTACTTATGTGGTGGTACGTTTATTGAAGTATCCGAAGAAAGTATTCTTGGATAAACAACGGGAAAAGATCGTGACCCGCTATGTCGGTATTATCGTATTCTTTACGATCGTACCCAGTCTTTTCTTGAGTTATAACTTAATCCGTAGCAGTTATTTTAATGAGAGGGTACGAACGTTTGTCACCGAAGAACTGAGTTTCCCGAATACGCAAATATTGAGTAAGGTGATTACGGATACAAGCGAGAAGAAAGAGGTAAAAGTGGTGTTGATCGGACAAACCGTACCAGACGAGATGATCGCGAACGCAAAAGCCAAGATGCCAAAATACGGATTGAAAAATGTCCATTTGATCGTACAGCAGGGCTTTGGCCAGGAAGCGACGGATATCAACGAGCTGAAGAGCCTGTTGATGCAGGATTTGTATAAGAATAGCGAAGAGGTGCTGCGTGTGCAAACCATCCAGATCGATTCTTTAAAACGGCAGGTTGACAAATATCAGAGTTATGGGCGTCTGACATCCGAGTTGATCCCGGAAATGAAAGTGTTGTTCCCCTTTGTGGTAGAGGCTTCTTGCTCGCATACCTATATCGTGAATACGGAGACGGCGAAACCGGATACGGTCATGCTGGTTTATCTGAAGAGTAAGACGAAGGTGAAAGAGGTTGAGCGTAAAAAGATTACAGAATGGTTGTCGGCCCGTGTCGAGGTAAAAAACATTAAGTTACTAATCGAATAATTTAGACTAATAAGAGAAGAATGAAGTTGATGAAAAGAGTGTGGGCGGCTTTGTTGCTTTTAGCCGCTTCCGGCCAGTTATATGCCGATGAGGGCATGTGGGTGCTGAAGGAATTAAATAAGCAGAATTTGGCGAGAATGGCCGAGTTGGGTTTTACCCCATCCTATGATCAGTTGTATAGTGAGACGGATCCTTGCGTGGCGAACGCCGTGGTAATCTTCGGTGGCGGATGCACGGGTATTACGGTTTCGGACGAGGGCTTGATCTTTACGAACCACCATTGTGGTTTCGGTTCTATCCAGCAATTGAGCAGCGTGGAACATGATTATTTGAAGGATGGTTTTGTATCCCAAAGCAAGCAAGAGGAGTTGCCGGTCCCGGGTTTGTCGGTACGTTATCTGAAAGAGACGGTAGACGTCAGCGATCGTATTAACAGCCAGATCGCCGGTATAGAGGACGAGTTCCAGCGTTTATCCGCCGCCGATTCTATCGGTCGTGTGATTTGTGACTCTGTGGGTAATAGTGAGTTCCAGGCAGCCGACGTGGTTCCTTTCTATAACAATAACAAGTATTTCTTGGTCGTATATGACGTATTTCGTGACGTGCGTATGGTTTTCGCTCCGCCTAGCTCTATCGGTAAGTTCGGTGGGGATACGGACAACTGGATGTGGCCCCGCCATACCGGTGATTTTTCCGTGTTCCGTGTGTACGCCAACGCGGATAATAAACCGGCGGAATACAACGCGGATAATAAGCCTTATACCCCGAGATATGTAGCTGAGGTGTCTATGCAAGGTTATCAAGATAAGGATTATGCCATGACAATCGGTTTTCCGGGAAGCACGGATCGTTATTTGTGTTCTTGGGGCGTGCAACAGCGTATCGAGAATAGTAATAAGCCCCGTATCGAGGTGCGTGGCATCAAGCAGGGCATCTGGAAAGAGGCTATGTCGGCTAGCGACGCCGTACGTATCAAATATGCCTCCAAATATGCGGGAAGTTCCAATTATTGGAAGAACTCGATCGGTATGAATAAAGGATTGGCGAATCTAAACGTGATCGAACGTAAACGTGCGGAGGAGACGGCCTTCGCTGATTGGGTAGCGAAAGATCAGGCCCGGGGCGCTAAATATGGCGAGGTCTTGAATTTGCTGGAAAAAGGATATACCTCGACCAATAAATATAGAGAGGCTTTGACCTATTTGAATGAGGCGTTTTCTAGTGGAGCGGAGATTATTCGTTTGGCCCGTATGGTGCAATCGGTGGATATTGAAGGAGCTACCCCGGAAGAGATTACTGTCTTTTTAGAGGATCGTATCCAACCGTTCTTCAAGGATTACGAGCCGTCTTTGGATCAGAAGGTACTGGCCGCGATGATGAAGATCGCGAAAGAACGTGTATCTCCGGAGTTCTTGCCGGATATTTATACGAGCGTTGATAAGAAGTATAAAGGAAATTATGAGAAATATGCGGCGGATGTATTTAAGAAGACTTCCTTATTGTCGTACGACAAGATCGCCGAGATGTTGAGAAATCCGAAGCAATATGAGAAATTGAGAAAAGATCCGGCGGCGGAACTGAGCTTGTCCGTATTGGTGTCTATCTTCCAGTTACAGCAGTTGATGGGCGATGCGGAGTATGATATCGCTAAGGGAGAACGGTTGTATTTCGCGGGCTTGAAGGAGATGTATCCGGAGAAAGCTTTGTCTTCCGACGCTAATTTCACGATGCGTTTAAGCTATGGTTCTATCGGAGGGTATCGTCCTTATGATGCCGCATGGTACAATTATTACTCAACGGATAAAGGTATCCTAGAGAAAGAGGACCCGACGAGCGATGAGTTCTGGGTACAACCGGAGATACTGGATCTGGTTCGTAGCCGTGATTTCGGACCTTACGCGAATGAAAAAGGGGAATTGCAGCTGTGCTTCCTCTCGAACAATGATATCACTGGTGGTAATTCCGGTAGCCCGGTATTCGATAAAAACGCCCGTTTGATCGGACTTGCTTTCGACGGTAACTGGGAGGCGATGAGTGGTGATATCGCTTTTGAACCGGATTTGCAACGTTGCATCGGCGTAGATATCCGCTATGTCCTTTTCATGATCGATAAATGGGGTAAATGCCCAAGGTTGATTGAAGAGTTGAGGCTCGTTCGATGAGAGAAAAAAGAGATGGGCATCCATGATTTCCGCGGATGCCCATTCTAAGGAGCTAATAATGCCCATTGTAAGGTGCTTTGAATGCCTATTCTAACAACCTTACGATGGGCATTGTAATATCCTATACGATAGGGAAGTTCTAAATGCCTAATTTAGACTTGATTGCCTTTGGTATCGCATCCTTATGTACCATGATATAGATCGTCTTGGCACGGACAAAACTATCGGACATGTTCAAGTATCCGCCGAAAGTATTACGCTCGGTTCCCCAAGAGTTCTTCGTGATATAATATTTCGTTCCGTTCTGATCCTTGGCGATGCCGGTAAGGTGCATCAAATGGTCATCGGTCGTGACGAACGCCTCGAAGCCTTCTTGACGGACCTGCGGGGTGACGTTTACTTCCGGGAAAGGTTTCTCGAATTTGTAGACTTCCTCTAGACGTTCCTTCTCGTCCATTTTCTCAAAGCGAGCACGGTCGGTAGTCGAGTAATCTTCCACCTTCTTTACCTCCGGGTTGATCGCCACGCCATTCTTGAAAGAGAAGCCTTTCTCGCTCACGTCGCCATCCCAACATACCGTGTAACCATTATTTAAAGCATAATCCGCGACTTGCATCATCTCATCCAACGGGAGGTTATACATTTGCGCATGTTCCCAGTTATCGGGAACCTCTACCTCGAATTTCTGGTAATACGGATGATGCGTGAAGCTTGTCAGCTCGATATAATCGTCCATATTCAACCCTAGGGAGGCGGCGAATGTCTTCGGGGTATATTCCTTGCCTTGATAAGTGAATTTCTCCGGAAGCTTGCCTAGGTAGGTATCGAATAGGTTATCGATTAGTTTGTAATATTCCGGGCTACGTTTCTTCATGTCCACGGCTGTCGTTGCGATCGCCTTGATGTATTTTACCATCTCGGCATGATTGTGCCGGTCGGAATCGTAGTTGATACCCGAGTACACCTCTTCCGGAACGATACCTACTTGGTTGAAAGCGTTCATGAAGGTGTGGGAAAGACTTCCTTGACCGATATTACCTCTGCCTTGGCGGACATAATTATCCTGCAACTGGTTCATGTATTTCTGGCGGACGATAAACATCTCAGAGAGATCGTACGTCCCTTTTCCCATACGGAGTAATTCCGACTCCATGAAAGAGGTCGTGGCGAAGCACCAGCAGGTTCCCGTGGATGCTTGATTCTTGACTGGCGTGGCGGGTACCTTTACTACATCCGTAAATTGGTAGCCTTGAGCGAATGTGCTCAAAGCACCTAGCGCTAAGGCGCATGATAGAATGAATGTTCTCATTGTAGTATCTATATTTTATAATTTAATTGATTAGAAGCCTCTTTCGAATTGGGTCCAGAATGAGTCTCCCATTTCTCTCCAGCGTAGCATCGTGGCTCCGGCGAAATCGGCGGTATATCCGGTTAGGTATTCTTTTGCGGCCTCCTCACCTTGTTGGGTAAGAATCTCTTTGTAACGGCTCTCTACGAAAGGAAGTTCTGTCTGCCCTTTCTCCGTAAAATGGGCGATAGATGCTTTCATACGATCTTTAGTCGCTCCCCAACGTACGGTAGCGAGTTTATTGGCACGACGGAAAGCCCATACGGCGGCATCTTCCCGGTAACGGTGCTGTCCGCAAACCTTGAAGCAAGCCGGGAGATCTTTCGTCCCACAGAAGATGGGGATGCGGGGGCTTTGTCCGGGATTATCATAGGCCATCCAAACCACGCCGCCTACCGCATTGGGTAACCAGTCACGTAACTGGATCACGGTAGAGTAGGAGCATTGTGGTACGGCAACCAAACGGTAGCTTTTTACGGCGTCCGGTTTTAACCCATTCAACATGTTCACCATATCCCGAGTCATCCAAGGATTGGCTACCGGACTGATAACCGTATCGGTCTCGTTACTATCTTTTTTCTTTACGGCTACTTTCAAGTTCTGGGTCATATCGTATTCCGTACCCTCGTACGTTTCGGAGAGGAGAGCCATCACATCCGTTACGGATACTTGCCGGTCCGGCTTTACGCTGATGGGAAGTTCTTCCGCGTCATACGATAAACGTAAGGAAGGCGCTAATTTATTCAATATAAAGAACTCACGGATACTGAAGGATTTCATCTCACCGGAATAATTTCCGCCTCCATATGCTTCCCAGAAGCGGAACGGTTTCTTTCCGTCCCAGAAGCCCATGCGCTTGGCTACCTCGAATACGTTGGCGGAAGCCATGCAATTGTCCGTATCTTTCGGATCGACCTTAGAGATACGCGGGATATTCGCCGATACGCCTACATGATCGTCGGGGATACGGATCGCCGCCCATACGCCACCGATCTTATCCGGACCCTCGCCGAAGACCTCGAAATGCCATACCTCTTTTGGATCCGCTATCGTAAGGCACTCGCCCCAGTCGCCATATCCGTATTTCTCGATCAACTCGCCCATCACACGGATGGCATCACGGGCGGTCGTGCAACGTTGTAAGACGATTCGCTGAAGTTCCTCGATCATGAACATTCCTTTCTTGTTGACAAGGGCTTTCCGGCCGGTGATTGTTGTTTCCCCGATGCCTAGTTGCTTCTCGTTCAGGCAAGGATAGGCCGTGTTGAGGAATTGATACGTAGACCGCGCTTCGGGCAGTGTTCCTTTCGCGATCATCCCCCGGGTTCCCTCGGCATATTCGGTATGCATACGTCCGGTATAGACCGTGGTTGTCGTATCGTGATCGTACGAGGCGGAAGGTACGATATCCATCCAAGTGCGGTAATTGCTATCGCAGGTGTGGCTAGTCATCACGGAGCCATCCGCCGAGGCTTTTTTGCCGACCATGATACTCGTACAACTCTCCGGGTTCAAGATCGGCTCCGGATACTGGATTTGTTGCGCCACCGAAACAGATAGGCTGGCGCAAAGCATAAGAACATAGGTAAAAAGTTTCTTCATATTTCTTGTGTTATTTAGATGTTTGTATCAATTAAATTTGTAGGCAGCTTTTCGTACGTCTTTTACGGATTTGAATGGCTTATTGGGTTTTAGATGCTTGGCGAGGAACTGGTAGATGCCGAGTCGTATCTCGGAAGCTTGTTTCGTGTCGGTCCGGTCGAAGCTATGGGCACCGGGAGCACGGTCGAATATTTTGTAGTCGAACTTCTTTCCTTCGGCCTTGAGAGCACGTATCATATGCTCTACTTCCACTACGTTCACGTCATCATCGCTAGTATTGGTATGGATGAGCAGGGGATCTTGTAGTTTTTCCGCGTGCCAGACCGGTGAGCGGCGTTTGTATTCCGCCATATCCTCCCGGGGAGTCTTCCCGATATGGCCCTCGTCGGAGAAGATTTTCCGATAATCATCGGTGGAATATCCCATGCGCATGATCACGTCGCTTACCGGTACTCCGGCGAAACCGCATTTATATTTACCGGGGTAGGTGAAGAGGTTCATCAGTGTGATCATTCCCCCGTGGCTCCATCCCATGATACCGATACGATTGGCATCTACGATATCGAAATTCTCTACCATATAATTACGACTAACGTAGACATCCTCGTTTTCCAATCCTCCGTAATCGATATTATCGTAAGTAGCCTTGCCATACCCCGTGCTACCCCGGTATTCAGCGGAGACCACGATGTATTCCTGGGCGATCAGTTCCCGGACGATATGGGCGTAATACGTGTTGAAATCCGCGTGTACGCCACTGTGCGGGAGAACGATCAAAGGATATTTCTTGTCGGGATCCACACTTTTAGGGATGAAGATATAAGTCCAGAACTTCAGTTCGTTTCCGGCACTCATCCCGGTAGGATTCGTTTCTTTCCAGTGGGCGGGGCCGCAGAGGTAGACTTTGTCGATATGGGCGATGTCGCCCACTTTCTCGTACCACAGGAGGTCGTCCACCTTCTTTACGACTTGGTCGAAATCATGTTGGTAGTTTTGCGCTATGGCATAGTTTGTTCCGAATATAAAGAAGAGGCAAAAGCAGGAAAGATGTTTAAGCAGTGTCTTCATGTGACTTATCTTTGAATTTGTGATTGACTGTGATTTTCCGGCTGTAAATATACAATAAAAGAAGCGTGATCCGTAATAAACGAACCACGCTTCTTTGATAAATTATGTATAAGTTGTATGTTACTTGCGTTTCTTCCTGCTACGAGGAGTGTCCTCATAGAATTTGCGCTTCGGTTTGTCGTCACTACGGCTGGAACGTCTGCCGCCACGGTCTCCACGGTCACTTTCCCGGCGGCTGTCTCTGCCTCCTCTACCGCTATCCCGTCTGTCTCGGAAGCCATTGCCTCCACGACTGCCTCCACGAGGACTACGTCCACCTTTTCCTCCCTCGCCTTTCGCTTGCGCCGGTTCTACGGAGATACGTCGTCCGTCTACCTCGAAGCCGTTCATCGAGTCCATGACACGGTTGGCTTCTCCCTCTTCTACCTCAAAGAATGAGAAATTATCACGTAAGTCGATACGACCGATACGAACCTTGCCTGGTACGCACTTGTTGACTAACTCGATAAGTTGAGGAGGCGTAAGCTCGTCTGTCTTTCCGAAGTTGATAAAGAAACGGGTGTAACCTTCTTCCGCTTCGCCTCTGCCACCCCGTTTACCTCTCTCTCGGGGAGCGTTCTCGTCTACAACCTCGATATCATCGTTATCTTTATAATAGTCGATCATCCGGTTGAACTCCAAGGATACGACACGTTTGATGATATCTTCCTTATCCAGCCATTCCAATTTACGGTAGATAGAAGGCATCAAACTGGCGATTTCCTCCTCGTTCACTTTCACTTTCTCGATTTGGTCCACCAAGTTGAACAATTGTTTCTCACAGATTTGCTCACCGGTAGGCATCTCGCCTTTATCGAATTTCTTGTTGATGATTCGTTCGATCTCGCGAATCTTGCCTTTTTCCCTTACGTGGCAGATAGAGATAGCGATACCCGTTTTTCCCGCACGGCCCGTACGTCCGCGGCGGTGGGTATAAGATTCTACCTCATCCGGCAGACCGTAATTGATTACATGGGTTAAGTCATCCACGTCCAAACCACGTGCGGCTACGTCCGTAGCGACCAATAACTGGATATTCTTGATACGGAACTTCTGCATCACGTAGTCACGTTGCGCTTGGCTCAGCTCGCCGTGCAAGGAGTCGGCGTTATAACCGTCTTGAATCAATTTATCGGCGATCTCCTGTGTCTCCTTACGGGTACGGCAGAAGATGATACCGTAGATGTTCGGGTAATAATCGGCTAGACGTTTCAAGGCGAGATATTTATCCTGCGCACGAACCATATAATAAATGTCGCGGATATTCTTGTTTCCCTCGTTCTTCCTGCCAATGACGATCTCTTTCGGATCCTTCATGTATTTCTTGGTGATAGAGGCGATCTCTTTCGGCATGGTAGCGGAGAAGAGCAGCATATTTCGGTTTTCCGGTATAGCCGCCAAGATCTCGTTGATACTGTCGGTGAAACCCATGTTCAACATCTCGTCCGCCTCATCGAGGATGACGTTCTTTACGTTGCTTAAGTCAACCGTCTTGCGGTTCATCAAGTCGATCAAACGTCCCGGGGTAGCCACTACCACGTGTACGCCTCTCTTCAGTGTCTTGATCTGGCTCTCTATACTGGAACCTCCGTATACAGGGAGAACCTTCAGGTTATCGATGTATTTAGAATAATCGTTCAAATCGTCCGCTATCTGTAGGCAAAGCTCGCGTGTCGGACAAAGGATAAGCGCTTGAGGCTGATATTGAGAGACATTGATCTTTTGCAGGATCGGCAGGCCGTAAGCGGCTGTCTTGCCGGTTCCTGTTTGTGCCAATGCGATTACGTCGTTATCTTCTCCCAGTAAGAAAGGAATCACTTCTTCCTGTACCGGCATGGGCGATTCGTAGCCCATCTCTTGAATTGCCTTTAATATCGGTGCGGCAACTCCTAATTCTTCAAATGTTTTCAAAATGCGATTGTGTATATATGATAATATTCAGTGGCCGCAAAGGTACGTAAATAATTCGGATTCATATCAATAAAGTAATATATCTTTTAGCCTTTCACGTTTCTTATCAGTAAGACGTAATCCTTTGGATAAATATTTTTCGGTAGAGCCATACTCTTTCTTGATTTTGTTAAAAACCAAGTCCATGAGTCCCTCGTTGGCTGTAAGGAAGACCGTAATGCTTTCTTGGGCGTCTGTGGAGAGATGTTTCACGATATCAGCTAAATGACTCGTATCGATATATTGATTGGATGTCAAGTAGTCTTCCATGATGGCATCCCGGGGAATATCCAAGGCGGCGAGTAACATGGCGGTGAGAAACCCGGTACGATCCTTTCCGTAGGAACAACTGATGAGAATGGGGTAATTATCCTCGTTCTGGAACTGTTCCAGTACCTTGGCGAACTGATCGGTATTATCTGTCACGAATTGCAGGTACTCGTCTTCCATATATACCCCGGCGTCTCCTTTCCGCATTCGTCCCTCGATAACACGTTGGGGGGCATCGGCGATCTTGCCGACCGAGATGGGGATTTGCAGGATATTTGCTTTCGTATATTTGATAGGGGCGGTGAGGGTTTCTTGGTTCGTACGGAGGTCGATGATGGTCTTGATCCCTAGATTATCCAATCGGATGGAGTCCCATTCGCTCAAGCTGCTTAACTCGCCGGAGCGAAATACCTTGCCCCATTTCACCGTCTTCCCGTTTGTAGAGGTATAACCGCCTAGATCCCGGAAATTCTGTACACTATCCATAACCGCCGAGCGTGCCCCGATGATCCGTGCGTATTTATCATTAAAAGAAAGGCGGAAATACTTACGTGAGATATTATCGTTCGTGATGTAAGTAGCCACGCCATCCTTGATGTTGGCGTAAATGATCGGGGACTCGTTGGTGAAAAGATCCGGGTTGTCGGACACGGTCATCTTGACAATCCCCTCCATTACCGGATCGGTTTCCCATTTTATCACGTAATTTCCGATGTCATCACGTAGGCAAATCGCTCGTATGTCGGGCGCGTTAGAGGAACAACCCACTAACAGGATCACACTGGCGAATAGAGAGAGAATCTTTCCTAACATTGTCTTCTATTATAATAAGCTTTCCTTACAAAGATAGTAAAACAAGTTTTTCCCGCTTCTTCATTAATGATATTTAAGACTGACTAACATACTTCGCCGCGAACTCCTTGGATATATAATTATCATAGCTTTGGCAAACCTCGGAGGCGAGGTCCATTCCGCAGCGGATGATTTTTTCCCAAGTATCCTGATCCAGAGAGGGAAGGTCGGCATGGCGTACGTCATACTTTAGAAGTCCGTAGATAATACCCGCGTTAAAATTGTCGCCGGCGCCGATGGTACTAAGCGGCTGGATTTGCGGGGAATCGAAATGTCGTGTGAAATTACGGGTGTGGAGATTGACTCCGTTTGCCCCGTGAGTTGTTAAGAAACGATCACAATAAAACTGAATATGCTCTTTGTAAACCTTCTGTGCGTCGCTCTTGCCATAAAGGTTCTGGAAGTCCTCGTCCGAGCCCCGGACGATGTCGGCGAATTCCAGATTTTCCAGTACGGTAGGCATGAGGCGGATCGCCTCATGAGCGTGTGCCTTGCGGAAATTGGGATCGTAATAGATGATCGCTTTCCGTTCTTGGGCGTATTGCAGAAATTCTACCATACGAGTCCGCAAGACCGGGTTCAGGGAATAATAAGAGCCAAACACGAAAATATCGTCTTTCTCGATCTTAGGCAGGGGCACCTCCAGCCGTTGCGCCGGGTAATCCTTGTAGAAGATATAATTAGCGTTCTTATCGTCGTCCAGAAAAGCGAGTGATATAGGACTTTTCCCATCGGGGAAACGGTCTACGAACTCGGTCGTGATGTGGTTATCTTCCATGAAATCCCGAATCATGTCGCCAACCCGGTCGTTGCCCAGCTCGCTGATAAAGGATACGGGGACATTCAATCGACCTAATGATATCAATCCGTTGAAAACGGAACCACCGGGAACGGCCTTCTGTGGCTGGTCGTTCCTGAAAATGATATCGAGGATGGTTTCTCCTATACCAAAGACTTTTCTCATGACTATATACTGGTTTGTTATTCATTCTTGCTTAGCTCACGGCTCTTGGAGCCTAAGTAGCCCCCGTGATGGCGCTTGGCGTAATCCTTGTTGGTGAAATGGATACGCTTCATGGTTCCGACCACGAGGATATCGCCTATTACCGTCATGACGGTCGTAGAGGTAGTGGGTGTAAGGCCCAGCGGACAAACTTCCTTGGGGGCGCCGGTCAACAGGCATACGTTTGCCTCAGCAGCTAGGGGACTATCGGGGTTGCTGGTGATGACGATAAATTTCATGTCCGGCACCAAACCCCTCGTGAGATCTACCAGTTCCACTAGCTCGCGTGTCTTTCCTGAGTTGGAGATCAATAACATGATATCGTTTTCGCGTACGATTCCCAGATCTCCGTGTTGTGCCTCGCTAGGGTGCAAGAAGAAGGCAGGCGTACCGGTCGAGCTAAAGGTGGTAGCGATATTCAAGGCGATTTGCCCGGCTTTCCCCATTCCACTCATGATCAGTTTTCCACCTAGGTCGTGTACATGTTTCACTATAAGCGATACCGCTTCCTCATATCCGGGCGTAACGGGTATGTTGCGAACCGCTTCCGCTTCCTGCTCCAATAAAGAGGTGATATTTTCGTTTACCATATTGTTGATTGATTGTTTTACGGCATTCCTGCCTGAATAACGATCGCGAAAGTATTTATATTTACTGATATTGGCATCATCTATTTCAGACAATTTATCTTTTTAAGACGTTTGCGAATTCGGACTTCGGCTTCCATTTCGGGTATCCGGTATCTTGCGCCAGTTTATAACCGAGGTCGAAGAATAATTGTACTTCTTGTAACAGACCACTGTAATCATCCGTGTCGGGATGGGTCTGGTCGGTCGGTTTGTGGTAAGTTTCCGCCCAATAATGTGCGATATGCTCTTTGGCCCACTCCTTACCCTGTTTGCGGTTGTCGTTCCAACCTTTGGCGAACATGGCCGGGATGCCTTTTTGTACGAAAGGGAAATGGTCGGAGCGATAGAACATCCCGTTATAAGCGTCGGGGTCGGGCATGATGTAACGGTTGTATTTCTTCGCTAGCTCGGCTAGGGTATCATCCAGCTCGGAGTTGCCGTATCCGGTGATCGTGACATCGTTGTTCTCGCCCCATAGCGGGAAGACATCCAGATTGATTACGGCGGCTATCTTATCGATCGGGAACAACGGGTGCTCCACATAGTATTTCGTACCGAGGAATCCGGTCTCCTCGCAAGTAGGGGAGAGGAAGACGATATTCCGGCGGGGTTTCTCTTTCAAGGCATTGAGACAACGTGCCATCTCGAGCATCCATGCGATGGCTACGGCGTTATCGGTAGCGCCGTTGATGATACTGTCGCCGTTGATCGGTGCTCCATAGCCTAGATGGTCCCAATGGCCTAGATAAATAACACTCTCATCCGTGTTCCCGCTACCGGGAATATAACCGATTACGTTGGGGCTTTGCTGGCGGTCGAAGGTGTTCCTCATCGAGACGGTTACCGTAGATTTCAAGGAGATGGGCTTGAAGTCCGGCGATTTAGATTGCTCGATTAGTTGGTCAATGTCGTAGCCATTATCGGCTAGCAATTGCTTGGCGGCATTGAATTGGATCCAGCCGTTTAGCGGGCAATGATAAGCATCGCTATCGCTGTCCACATACATCTTAGATTGGGCGGAAGCTCGTACGACCGACCAAGGGTAGCCTGCTCCCCGGTCTTCATGGATGATCAAGACTCCTTTTAATCCCTGTCGGGCGCCCTCCTCGAATTTATACATCCAACGGCCGTAATAGGTCATGATATCACCGTTAAAATAATCCGTGTTGTCGCTTCCGAGTCCCGGGTCATTTACGATAACGACCGCTACTTTATCCTGCGGGTTCTCGATTCCCTCGAAATCATTTTTCCCATACTCGGGGGCTACGATCCCATAGCCGGCGAATACCAGTTCCGCATTGTCTATGTCGATCTCCGGCTCGATCCGTGCGGAGAAAGCGGTGTAACCTTCCAACCAATCTAAGGGGATTTTCCCTTTCGGGGTCTTTAGGACCATCGGGTCCGGGCATCGTGTGCGTGAGGATATGATATTAACCTGTTGGAGATAAGAATCTCCGTTGATGGGTTTCAGCCCGACTTCCTTCATTTGGCGGGCGATATAGTTCACCGCACGGTCGGCCCCTTCCGAGAATGGTTTACGGCCTTGGCAGGAGTCATGCGAGATGGCCTCGGTGTATCGCTTTAGATGTTCCGTGGTCGCAAGGCTTTTCGCTTTCTCTATATCGTTGCCTCCTCCTCCACAGGCGGAAAGAACCAAGGAGGTGATCGTTAGTAAACAGGTTGCTATTTTCATGTTTCTCATAGAATTATAATGTATTTTCAATCAGCCATTCACCTAAGTTGCGAGTGGCTGCGTCGAAAGCGACACCCACTTTGACTACTTCCCGTTCGTCGGCCGTATAAGGAATCAGATCGCCTCGATCGTCGATTTGCCGGATCGCCTCTTCCGCTGTTCCTTTCAGCTTGAACTCGAATACGTAGATGTAGCGAGGAGTTTTTACGATGGCATCGGCACGTCCTTGGGCCGAACGTACCTCGGCCTCGGTGAATTGCCCTAGTAGCTTGAATACGATGTAGAAGACCACTTGGTAATGACGCTCGGTCCGGTCGTTCAACTCGTAAGGGATATCGGCGAAGAAAGCCTTTAGGCGGGTGAGGAAAGCCTCGGCGTTTCCGTTCTCCAGCTCTTGGATGAACTTCCCGATATAAAAAGGAGTCTCGGTTTCCGGTAAATGCGCATACATGGAGGCGACAAAATTCAAAAATCCATATTTAACTTCCTCATTCGGGTATCCTAACGTATATAACCGGAAACGTTCATCGTAACTTTTAATCGTCAAATATCCACTTTGATAAATCATGGGAACCGGGTTATTGATGTTCGCCCGATCGTCCGAAAGGGATACCTCGGATACCTCGATCCCGTCCAGCTCCCGTATATCGTAATTCGTTTTCCGTAACATCTCCGCCAAGAATGTCGGGGTACCGGAAGCAAACCAATAGTCGTAAAAGACCTGTTTACTCAACACGTTCAATACGCTAAACGGGTTATAAAGGGCGATACCGCTGCGGAAATCAAAATGGTAGCCGTCGTACCGGCGTGTAATTTTCTCGATGGTACCTTCGTATGAAAGCTTATTCGCCTCGGCCAAGGCATGAAGCTCCGGCTGGAAAGTTGCCTCGATCTCGGGCAATGTCATGCCACAAAGGGCCGCGTATTGCGGGGCTAGGCTGATGTCGTTCAAATGATTCAGGTTGCTAAAAATACCGACTTGCGCGAACTTGGTGACACCGGTTATGAATACGAAGCGCAGCCAAGGATCGGCATCTTTGAGGACCGTATAGAAGGCGGTCAATAATTCCCGGAACTCGTTCTGTAGCTCTTCGTTGTGCAGGTTCCTAAGTAATGGCTTATCGTACTCGTCGATCAGTACGACCACCTTCCTTCCGGTTATCTCCGCCGCCCTTCGTATGATGGTCATGAACCGTCCGGAATAGGTGATACCCTCTCCTCCGGTATCATATATTTTTTCCCATTCCCTCAACTGGCGTTCCAGCATATTCTCCAATGCCTTGCGGCTATCGTACAACTCGGCGTTGAGGCTGAAATGAAGTACCGGATGCTCTTTCCACTCGGTCTCTAGTTTCTCTATGGCTAATCCCCGGAACAATTCTTTCTTCCCCTCGAAATAAGCCTTGAATGTCGATAGCAGCAAGCTTTTCCCGAATCGCCGGGGGCGGCTTAGGAAATAAGGGACACCTTGGTATGCCATTTGATAAATGAACTCGGTCTTGTCAACATACAAATAGTTCTCTGTACGTAGTTTGTCAAAACTCTGTATGCCTATCGGTAATTTTCGGACGATATTTCCCATAGCCTTATCTTTTTAATTTACACAAATGTAGGTATTTTTTCCAAGGAGGCAAATAGATCGAAAAAAACACGTACGTCTTTTTCCGGAAACACGTACATGTTTTTTGAAAAAGACGTACATGTTTTTCCGGAAAGTCTTTCGTACCTTTGCGGGCTGATACAAACAAGAAGGAAAATGGATTATATCGCTCATACATTGCCGAATGGTCTTCGCATGGTACATCTCCCGGTTAATTCCCCGGTTTCTTACTGCGGTTTCGCCGTGAACGCCGGTACACGGGATGAGAACGAGGATGAGTTTGGCTTGGCGCATTTCGTTGAACACATGATCTTCAAAGGTACGGAGAAACGGAAAGCGTGGCATATCCTGAACCGTATGGAGAACGTAGGAGGGGAGTTGAATGCCTATACTACGAAGGAAGAGACCTTTGTTTATTCCATTTTTATGGAGGAGGATTTCGGCCGGGCGTTTGAGCTATTGACCGATCTGGTTTTCCATTCCCAATTCCCCAAACAGGAGATCGAGAAGGAGGTAGATGTCATCTTGGATGAGATCAATTCGTATGAGGATAGTCCTTCGGAACTTATATTCGACGAGTTTGAGAACTTGCTTTATAAGGGTCATGCCCTCGGGCATAATATCTTAGGGGATGAGGAATCTCTTCTTCGCTTTGACTCCGAGTCCGGTCGTTCTTTCATGCGTCGTTTCTACGCCCCGGAGAATATGGTGTTCTTCTCGATGGGACGAAAAGACTTCAAGAAGATCTTGAAATCAGCGGAATCCGCTTTAAGCGATATCTCTTTCCCTATGGCTGAACGGATCCGGAAAGCTCCGGACCCCATCGAGGCTTGCGTACGCCAGATCCATAAAGATACCCATCAAGCCCATGTACTGATCGGTGGCCGGGCTTTCAGTATGCACGATAAAAAGCGCATTCCTTTATTTTTGTTGAATAATATTTTGGGTGGTCCGGGCATGAATAACCGCTTGAATGTCTCCTTGCGGGAAAAGCATGGCTTGGTCTATAACGTAGAATCCAATATAACCTCTTATACCGATACCGGACTAGCCAGTATCTATTTCGGGACAGACCCGAAGAACCGTGAGAAAGCGATGCGTTTGGTGCATAAGGAATTAGCCCGTTTACGTGACGTAAAACTGTCCGCCACTCAATTAGCCGCCGCCAAGAAGCAGGTAATCGGTCAACTGGGTGTGTCGGGCGATAACCGGGAGGGCCTTTTCCTTGGCTTAGGAAAAAGCTACCTCCATTACAACCGTTACGATACCCTCCCCGAAGTATTCGCCCAGATTGAGAAAATAACCGCCGGGCAAATCCTTGAGGTGGCTAATGAGGTACTTGCGCCGGAACGGTTGTTTTGCTTGATTTATGAGTGAGGCTAATTATGGAACCTATACCCAACTCCCAACATCAAGTTATTCGGATTATGGAACTTGTGCAGTTGGTATCCGACATGCAGGAATAAATTTCGTGTAACCGATACCTTGAGGGCTAGGATCTGGTATAATCCTTTCAGGTCGCCTTTGTTGTAGAATAAATTATGTCCGACTCCTATATTGATCGAGAAGAATGGCATCGTGAACTCGCCACGGGCGGAGAGGCCGATACCGATTTGCTCGTGTAGGGGCGGGCGGTAGAATCGGGGTTCTTCGCCGACTTGGATGATCTCGTCGGAATAAATATTCGCGCTTTCGTCATATTGGCCGTCTAGGGAGATACCTGCTTTTAGGAACCGGTTGAATTTGTACATCGGGTTGAGGTTAAATCCGAGGATGCCGAACTGACCTGGAAAAATATGGGCCTCATCACCTAGCATAACTCCCTTAGCACGGGTCGCGCCATATAGGATGACATCGTAACTGACACGTTGCCAAAAGCTGGAGAGGTATAATTGATTTGCCGGTAAGGAACGTGCGGTACCTATCTCATGATGGCTTTCCTCGATAGGATTGAGCGTGTAGACGAGTCCGATCCGGCCGCCAATCGTATTCAATCCCGCATTCGGAAGATGAGTATTTCCGTTTGAGTAGTGCGTTAAATCCGCCCCGACGAGCAGGTTGCAATAACGGGATAGTTTCGCGTTGAGGAAAAATCCCAGATTGATATAGGCATTGATCTTAGAACCGATGATCTTATTACGGTAATTATTGTTTTCATCATACGGATGCCACCCGAATGAGGCTCCGAAATTCCATTCATAATCGAAGGATAACCGGGAAGAGATCTTGGCGATGCGGGAGCTTTGGAAAACATACGCCGCCCAAGGATTACCTACTTCCTGCCGATTGCCAAAGGTATTATAAGAAACGCCTATTCCTTGGTAAGTGTGCGGATAGAGCTGGCCCTCCTTAGAGTTCGGATTCTGTTGGAACCCGTATTTCAAATGGAATGAAGCCGCCTTACGTAAAGTAAGCCCGTTTCCATAGCCATCATCTTTCAGGAATTTGCTAGTCGGGGCGACATACGAGGGACGTACGTCGAATCCAATTTTGTGGATTAGGGATTTATTATCATCTTGAGCTTTTACCGTACAGGTCCATATCATCATGACCGCTATGTAAAAGCTTATCATCTTGCTTTTTATCATACTTCAATACGTTTGTCTGATCACCAACACTGCGCTTTGTCTTTCAACTCGGGTATCTTGTTCTTATCGAATACAGGGCTTTTAATACCCGCTTTCTTTTGGGCTACGTAATCCTGTAATAATAGGAACGCCTGACGGCTCAACAATGAGATCGCGATCAAATTGCAGATCGTCATAAGTCCCATGGTCACGTCCGCTAGGCTCCAAGCCAAGTCTAAACTAGCCAACGCACCGAACATGACCATTCCACCGACTAATATACGATAAATAAATAAGACACTTCTCTTGGACGTGATAAAACGAATATTCGCTTCTCCGTAATAGTAATTACCGATAATACTACTGAACGCGAATAAAAGGATCGCTAAAGCGACAAACGTACTACCGATGCTACCCACCTCGTTACTCAAAGCTTGTTGCGTGAGCTGGACTCCATTGATGGAGCCGTCTAATGGCGCTCCGCTAAACAAGATGATGAACGCCGTGCAGGTACAGATAATCAGCGTGTCGGTAAATACGCCTAATGCTTGGATCAATCCTTGTTTGACTGGATGGGAGACATGCGCCGTAGCCGCTACATTCGGTGCCGATCCCATACCGGCCTCATTACTGAATAGACCTCGTTTAATCCCTTGCATCAACGCCGCTCCGACACTGCCGCCTATCGCCTGTTCCCAACCAAAAGCGTTTGACAGAATGGTTTCTATAACAGCGGGTAGGCGGGTAATATTAAACAGTACGATTCCCAACGCCAATGCTATATATCCTAATGCCATGACCGGTACGACAATACTGCTTACTCTCGCGATGCGCTGAATACCTCCGAATATGACGATTAACGTAAGTACCGTAAGAATCGCTCCGATCCAAGCATGATCGATGCCAAAAGCGCCTTCCCAAGCTGCGCAGATGGTATTGCTTTGTACGGAATTAAAGGCAAAACCAAAGGTTATCGAAATCAATACGGCAAATAATACGCCCATCCATCGTAACCCCAAACCATGTAGCATATAGTAAGCGGGACCGCCAATGAACGAGTCTTTCCCTTTTTCTTTATATAATTGAGCTAACGTAGATTCCACGAATGCGCTGGAAGAACCCAATAAAGCGATCAGCCACATCCAGAATACGGATCCGGGTCCGCCGATCGCTACGGCTGTCGCTACACCGGCTAGGTTTCCGGTCCCTACACGGCTGGCTAAAGATACGGCGAAGGCTTGGAAAGAGGAGATATGCTTTTCCCCTTTTTCTCCTTTCCCGGCAGAATCGCCTAATAATCGGATCATCTCGCCAATCATGCGGAATTGCACGAACCTACTTTTTATCGTAAACCATACGGCGCATCCCAATAACATGATAATAAGGATGTATGACCATAATATATCGTTGACTCCGTTGATCCAATTATTCAATAGCTCCATGATTTATAATCTGTTGTTTGGTTACAAAGATACGTATCTACGAAGCAAATTCATCGAAATATTATTTTTTTATCATTTTCTTGTAACGTTTTCCAAACGGCTGTCGTCTTATAGTTAGAAACAAATGATAAGCGGGAAAGGCCACCCTGCTATATTCGGAAAAAATACGATAAAAATGAAACGGATGATGATTTGGATCATACTGCTAGGCGGTATGGTACAGGGAGCTTTTGCTCAGAACTTGGAGATAAAGGGAATGGTGCGGGACGCTCGCAACAAAGAAATCTTGGAATTTGCAAATGTGGTATTGCAAACAATGGACTCTTCTTTTGTGGCGGGTACGACTACGGATATGAAGGGGCATTTTTTATTAAATAAGATTAAAAAAGGGAGTTATATTCTATCTGTCTCTAGTCTAGGCTTTAAGACGGAGTATATTTCCTTGGAAGGCTTGTCCAAGAATATTTCTTTGGGAGAAATATCCTTACATGATGATGCGGTATCCTTAGACGGGGTGACGGTTAGCGCCTCTGCCCAGACGAGCCATGCCGATAAAAAAGTGGTCTTCCCATCGGATCGCCAGATGAAGGCTTCGGGAAACGGCATGGATTTGTTGCAGCAGATGATGCTACCGAGAGTGCAGGTGGATTTGTTGAACAGTGAGATCAAGGCCACGGGAAATGGGGTAGTCCAAGTGCGTATCAATGGTGTGAAGGTGGAGCAGGATGAGATCAAGGCCTTGAATCCCTCGGATATCATCCGTATAGAATATCATGATAACCCGGGCTTGCGTTATGGCAATGCCGATATCGTGCTGGATTATATCGTTCGCCGGCCGGATACGGGAGGTAGTTTCGGTCTGGACATGGCGCAAGGTATCAATTCCATGTGGGGTGAACATAATGCTTGGGGAAAGATCAATCATAAGAACTCGGAATGGGGCGCTTCTTATCGGATCGGTCCTCGTGATTTCTATGGAATGAAACGGAATAACGAGGAAGAGTTCCATTTAGCGAATGGAACGACCTTGAACCGTGTGGAAATAGGCGAACCTTCGCGCGCTCGTTTGTTCATGCATAACCTGAATGTGAACTATAGCTATCAAAAGCCGGATAAGTATATGTTTAACGCCACGTTCCGCTACCGGAATAATCATCAACCGCATTGGGATTATCAAGGAGTCTTGATGAATAAGGCGAATCCGGAGGATAAAGTGGATATGATCGATCTATCGGGATCAGCCTATCAAGCTCCTGCGCTGGATTTGTATTACCAACGGGATTTGAAGCATAACCAGACCTTGGTGTTTAACGTGGTAGGGACTTATAACCAAACGAAATCGACCCGTATCTATCAAGAGAGTAAACATGAACAATTGTTGACTGATGTGAATAATGTGGTGGATGGTGATAAATACTCGATTATCGGCGAGGCTATCTATGAGAAGAAATTAACGAATGGTAATCGGTTGAGCGGCGGTTTACGCCATAACCAATCTTTCTCGGATAACAGTTATATCAATGGGCATAACTATAAGACGCATATGGAACAGATGGAGAGTTCCGTATATGCGGAATTCAAGGGAAAGGTGAAAAAACTGGATTACTCATTGGGTGTGACCGTGAATCGATCGTCTTATAGCCAACGGGGTGAGGATGCGGATTATGAACGTTATACGGTGAGTCCCCGGTTGACCTTGTTTTATGCTTTGCCCGGGGAATCTTCCATCCGTTTGAAATCAACGATGGGGAATGTGACTCCTTCTTTGGGTGAGCTGAGCGCTATCGACCAAGTGATCGATTCCTTGCAAATACAGCGGGGTAATCCTAACTTGAAGTCTTATATGAGTTATTATACGGAATTGAATTACGAGTTTCGCAAAGGTCTGTTTTACGTGAATGCCTTGGGCGCTTATGAGTATCAGCCGGACGCTATCATGGACGAGAAATATCTGGAAGGGAATAAGATCATCCAGACTTGGGATAATCAGAAAAACTGGCAACGGGTTGTCGCTTCCGTCAACTTGCGGGTCGGTCCGATCAAGGACATCTTGCAATTTTCTGTCAATGGTGGTATGAACCATTATATGAGTAACGGTAATACCTACACGCATCGATATACGAACTGGTGGTGCGACGCGAATGTTTCCGTTACTTGGAAAAATTGGTCACTCATGTATATGTTGATGACGAATTGGAACTGGTTTAAGGGCGAGACGATGAGTGGGGGTGAGAATATCCAAGGAATCCAGCTCGGTTATAGGCATAAAGACTTGATGATTGGCTTGCGTGTCTTTAATCCGTTTACGGATAACTATAAGCAGGAGACCGAGAACTGGAACCAATACGCCTCTTTCCACCGTTCGAATTACATCAAGGAAAGTTCCCGTTTGTTTGTGGCGACGATTTCCTATAACTTCTCTTTCGGCCGTAAATTTAGCGCTGGTCAGAAGAAAGTGAATAATGCCGATAATGACTCGGGGGTAATGAGTACCGGTAAATAAGGGAATATTTTATATCTTTGAGGGAAAATAAAATGAGATATGAAAGCGATTAATCCGAATGAGATCAAAGACAACTTTATCGAGTTGATTGGTAAGGAGTGGATGCTGGTAAGCGCCGGTGATAAGGAGAAGTTTAATATGATGACTGCCAGTTGGGGCGGCGTGGGAGTGTTATGGAACCGTCCGGTGGTGTTTGCTTTTATTCGTCCGGAGCGTTATACCCGTGAGTTTATCGACGCTAAAAATGAGTTCACGATTACTTTCCTAGGACCGGAGCACCGGAAAGCCCATAGCATTTGTGGCTCTAAATCCGGCCGGGAGATTGATAAAGTGGCCGCTACGGGGTTGACACCGTTCTTTACGGAGGCTGGTAATCCTGTATTCGAGGAAGCTCGCCTTACGTTGGAATGCAAAGTGGTCTATAAGTCCGAGATCGAGGAGGCTAAGTTTTTAGATCCTAGCGTTTTCCCTCGTTGGTATGATGAGAAGAACGGCAATGCGCATATCGTTTACATTGCCGAGATCGTAAATGCTTGGGAGAAGTAATCTCACCCAAGCAGTTCTTTCATCATTTGCTCCGTATGCGTGAGGAAATATTTAGTGAGCTGGTAATGCTCTGTTTCCTCATACGGGGTGATGTGCGCTCCGGTATCATCGATGGCATAAATGTCCGCGTTCGGATAAGCCATCAAGATCGGGGAGTGCGTGGAGATAATCAGTTGGCAACCGTTATTCACCAGTTCATGGATACGCACCAAAAGGGCCAGCTGCCGTTGTGGGGAGAGTGCGGCTTCCGGCTCGTCTAATATAAATAATGTATTGCGGCTGGCATAATTCAGGAAAGCGCTGAGAAAGCTCTCGCCGTGCGATTGCTCCAATAAACTCCTGCCACCGTAAGCTTTATAGGCGTAGATCTTGCTGTACTTACGTAATTCCAGTTGGGCTTGCCTATCCAATTCGGCCGCATGGTTAAAAAAGGATTCTGCCCGGAAGAAGAAATGCTTTTCCGGTTTTCGGGTCTCGATCAGCTTAATATGCTCGGGTAAGACATTGGCGTAAATCTTGTAGGCCTCGGTTCCGTCATAGAGCATACCCGCTTCTTCCTCATCCCTTTCCTCATATTTACTCATCATCGCTTCCAGCAGGGTAGATTTTCCCGCCCCGTTTTCCCCGACAAGGAAAGTAACCGGCTTGCGGAAAATGAATGATTCCGTGAAACGTACAGCCGGAGCTTTATAGGGATACTTTAGCTCCTCGGGATTGCCGGCTACCAAGTCCGGGTCCAGTAATTTTACTTGCTTCAGATAGATCATACAGAATATCTTTTGCCGCAAACATAGCGAAAATAATCGGAGATATTGAAGTGAACCCTAAAAGTTTTTTGTCTAACTTTTAGGGTTCACTTCATTTTTTAGACAGCCTCTTAATTTTTATCTCATCAGAGCTTTACCCGGAAGGGACCGCCTACGGAGTTGAACAATAGATCCCCGTTTTCCATGTATTGGATAATGGCGTATGCCCCGTTACCCCGGCTGGTTTGCCCGAAGATTACCCGGTGGCTCGTAGCGCCTGTTCCCCAATCCAGTCCTGTCACTTCCCAGCCGTCTGCCTCCGTGTAGCCGTTGACGAATACCATATTAGAGGCGGTACTTATAGCCGGTATCATGCTGATTGAACTTACATCCGGACGGGTCCATACCGAATACCACTGGTTTTTCTCCGTATCCCATTGTAAACGCTCTACGCCGAAAGGCGGCGTGACAAGCGGCCCGATGGATAATACGGCCACGATCTTGTCTGGTACGGTGTTAGGTATCACGTTATTTACGACAAAAGCGCCATAACCGGATATTGCCACGGATTGCTCGGATTGTATCCATTCCGTAGAGGCAGATAGCCCACAGGAAATTTCTTTCTGGTCGGCGATGCGGGGATTTTCCGCATCAACGGGAACGGCATCTTCCGGAATATCATCCCGCCAGAAAGCGACTAGCTTCATTCGTTTGGCACCGTCCGTGATAACGACTAGCTTGTCCTCGTCGTCACCGAATCCCATCAATGTCGGTGTAGAACCTGTTCCATAGCCCATCTTGATGGCGGGTGCCTCGGGGCCTCCGTCATAAGAAGCGGTCCATGCGCCGTCGGCCTCATCTTCCGATAACTTACCGTTTTTCCATACGAATTTGTGCATGATACCTTTGCCCCCGGGCGTACGGCTGTTGCTGGCTATATAGATACCGTTATGCTCGTCGACAGCGGCGGAGTTGGTGATCACTTGATCGTCCGGTATCAGTTTGACGACCGGGGGCATACTCATTGTGCGATCGATGATGGCGATACCGTTGCCCGATGCGACTACCAAGTATCCATCGTATGTCATTACCATTCCCACCAATGTTTGCGGATTATCCATGTATGGTGCCATATCGACCTGTTTGTCTAAGACGATACCTGCTTTGGGGTTACCTGCTTCTTTTAACTTATAGCGACAGATGACCGTCCGGGCGTTTGTATAGGCATAGTTTTCGTTGTCACAAATCACGTAGTTACCGTTAGACATAGACATTTGTGGATATTTACCCAGAATCTCCACGGCATCGGCATATAATTGGTCGGTCGAGGTATATTGGGTATCGACCAATTTCCGTAAGTTTTCTTCCGTATTCATTTGGATACCATTAGGCAAGCCTATTTCCGCCACACGCTCGAAAGTGCCGTCGGCTATATGGATATAAGATACCCGATCGCTACACATTCCCCACATATAATCCGGGTCGGTCGATGAGAGCGTCATCAAATTGACCGGACCACTCCAAGTGGAGGCGCAATCATCCGGATTTATTTGGAATGTGCCGCCCTTTACCGCATAGGGAAAGGCATCGGTTTGCGCCGAGTTGAAATGGGTCAGGCTGTAATGCTCTGACGCTAGATAGGGGTTGGGAGTCGGAACGGTCGCTTCTGATAATGGCGGCTCGTTATCGTCTCTACTGGGATCGTTCTCATCGTCCGAACAGGAAAATAGAGCGCAAGTTGCGAACACGAGAAATGTCATTCTCCATGCTTTTTCTTTTAATTGGTATTTCATTCTTCTTTAAATTAATAAGTTTCTTCCTCAAAATCATCACGCAGGAAATCGTTTGCGGCATATTTGAATCCGTATGGCCCGTAATCTCCTAAGGCTTTATGGGCCAACTGCTTGTCCGGGTCTGTTACTTTATCGATCGGTTCTCCTTCATCATCTTTGTATTCGGTGGGAGTCATTCTGGAGATGGAATATTCCCAATCCTTGTCCGGCAGGATGTTGCGGTACATGATCGCGATAACATCCCCGATCGGTTTCCCGTCGACATCCTGTTTCTCGCTATCCCATACAAAAAGGTTCCAATGAGCGCCCAATTGCTTTTGGGCCTCTACTTTCGCTTGTATCTCGGCGAGTCTTGAATTTTGTTTCAGGCAGATAATGAAGGTCGCCTTTTCTCCTTCTTTTGCGTTCGCCTCTTTATCATAGATGGAGTAGTAGGAACGGGTATTGGATGTTGCGCCGAGGCAGATAGACCAATAACGGGCTTTCGCCCCCTCATATTCTTCCACCGTTCGGGGAAGTGGTACCGGGATGAAACTGAATATCAACACCGAGTCGGCATGTACATGGGTGCGGGCATACAGATAAGCGGTAGAGTTGTTCGGATAATATCTTCCTTTCGGGGCCAAGAAGAAAGGAACATCCCGATTCTCGTCCGATTTTTGGGAGAAGCTTTGACCTGTCACCTTCTCGATGTTAGACTCCGTACGTTCCGGGGCTTGGATCTCTTTCAGCGAATGGATGTCTATGCCTTTTATAGCAGGCAGTGCTACACCTCCATATTCATCCTTATCGCCGTTCGCATTCGTCCCTAAGTAATGCCGGATGCAGATCGCAAGCCGTTTGATGTCTGCGTTCACCCGGCAGATATTCTCTGAGGGAAGTTTCGCTATCAGTGTCTCATCCATGGAGGCCGGTACGACATAGATGGTGAAACGGTTGTCTTTTTCCGACGTGCTAACGAAAGGATTCTCACTCCCTTCGTCCGGAATGATCTCATGATCGTTGATACCGCCGATGGCAGAGCCGGTCTCGTCGTCGTAGAGCGAAAAGCTGAAGTAACGGGCGTGAGGGAACTGCCCTTCGATGCGTAAGGCAACATCGGGATATTCGTTCATATTATACGTATATTCCCAATAGTTGCTGAACAAGTCGGGATAGGCTCCCAGTATCTCGCCATCTCCCCGCAACGTAGCGCTCCATTGTTCTTTGGGGTCGATAATCGTTTCATCTGGTTGGTCATTGTCGGAACAGCCTATGAACGACATGAATAGTAATGTTGTAAATAATATGGATCTCATCTTTGTTTATTTATTGGTAAATTGATTGAAACGGGCAGTCCCTGAGATAAGGAAAGCCGTTGTTTTTCGAGTTGTCACTATCGATAATCCAGACACCCTTGCCGCTGAAATCGAAATTATTGAACGTTGAGGTGTTTTTCTTCTCGCTATCACTAAACGATTCGGCGCACCAGCCGCTTCCCGTACCGTCCAGATAATAAAGGTCGTGGTGGTGCCAGATCACGCTCGACTTCCGGGTGCCTACTACGCCGTTGCCATTGGGGGATACCTTTCCGATATTTATACAGCGAACTACCTCCGAGTAGGAATCCACACAACCGACGATGCCTCCATTATCGGATTTCTGGTCGGAAGTGATAGACCCCGAATTATAACAGTCGTGCGTCATCCAATGGTTTTCATCGTAATCGTTTCCTTCCTCTTGGTAACCTAGAATTCCACCGACGTGCGAATCTACGTTATCAGAAGAGATATTGCCCCGGTTACAGCAATAAGCCAGCTCCATGTTGTTTCCGATTGTGACGCCTCCCGGATCTTTTCCCATTCTTCCGGCGATACCACCCACTTGTGATGCGCCATTTGATCCTCCGGCGATCTCTCCGTGGTTGGCAGAGTTCATGATGATCATCTTCTTGCTGTCTCCTTGTCCGAGGATGCCTCCCAAGTTACCGTTGCCGGAATTGCTTACTTTCCCGTAGTTGGCACAATAAGAGATCTTGTGCTCCACGTCATTCATGTCGTCATACAAACGTCCGACACATCCTCCTACGTTCTGGCTTCCGCTTACCTCTCCTGCGTTTACGGCGTATTGGATGTTGAGGTTATGGGTGGTGGAGGTCTCTAATCCGATATAACCAAAGATACCTCCCGTTTGCTCCATGCCTGCGATATTACTGTAATTAATCATGTGCGTGTAAGTACCATCGGTGAAGTCCACTTTGCCGGCGATACCTCCGGTGCATGTATTAGTGCTATTCTCGACAATGTTGGCATTGTTTACGCAGTGGGTGATACTTGCCGTGCCTCTTATATGCCCGACGATTCCACCCACTCTGTCACTACCAAAAACAGAGCCTGTGAAACAAAGATGATCCAGATGAGAATGTAAGGCATACCCGACGAGTCCTCCCATAGACGTACCTTTTCCATCTGCTCCCGGAGAAGAGACCTTTCCCGGATAGTTGCTCTTAAAGCTGTCGGGAGAGGGGATGGAGGAGAAGTTCAAGTCACCTATATCCCCTTTGATCGTACTGCTATTGGCATATCCGACCAGTCCGCCGGTAGCGTCGTTGCCATACACCTGCATATCGTTATCGAGGCTGAAGTTTTTCGTTTCCAATGTCCCATGCTCCAATTCTCCGATGATACCTCCGGCGAAATTCGATGTGGCGGTCACGTTTATGTTGATAAGGCAAAGGCCGCTCGTTTTGATATCGCCATACACATAGCCGAACATACCGCCTGCGTACTTATTTGCCTCTACGTTGAGGTATCCGTTATTTACTTGCACGACCTGGTTGGTTTCTGCCAAGTTCAAGTGATTGTCGCATTTTAAATAGCCGAAAAACCCGGCGGCTTTCTCATTACTTTTCACCAAGGAGGCGAATGTGCAGTTGCTTACGCTTAGTGGGGCGGTCAAGGTCGCGGTACCAACGAGTCCGCCGGCATCTTTTTGTTCCGAGCGGACAGGAGCCCATATGTTGATATTATTCAAGCTACTGGCCTCGTTGAGTGCCATCTCACCGGCAAGTCCGCCGGCCCGGTCTGCTCCAGCATAAATAACCTTTAGTCCGGAATCCTCTTTCTCTATGGAATGCTGGAGAGTGATATCCTTAAAGGCACACCCTCCCTTCATGATACCTCCGGTTATGCCTCCGGCTCCCCGGTTGCCTGCGTGAACCGTGAAAAGGAAAGGCATGGAATTTTCTTGTAAGTTCGAGAAATCAGTTACCGTAAGCATTCCGTTCTCCATGTATCCGACAAGTCCACCGACATAACTGTTCGCATGGACAGAGGCGAAAAGACGACAATGTTCAGCGGTCAGGTTTCCTGTGGCATGTCCGATAAAGGCACCGATATGTTCGTTGCTGTCGGTGATGCTACCGCTAACGGTTACATTCGTAAGCGTCACGTTTCCTTGCGAAGAGCCTGCCAACATTCCGCCATTCTTTTTAATTCCCTGCATATTGGCTCTGATAGTCAGGTTCTTTATCTGAGCACCGTCATATAATGTTTTAAAAAGACCGACAGTGGTATCACTCTCTGCCTGTGCACCGAGATAGGCGATCGTGATAGACTTGCCGTCACCATCGTATATACCGGCAAAGGACTCGCCAAAAGTATAACGTCCGTCGTACACGTCGCTACGATGTGGGGCTTCGAAATCTGCGGTTTGTTTAAAATAGAGCCCGGCTGCGTGTGCGATGGTATCATAACGGTTAAGGCCATATTCAAGCATGCCGAAATCCTCCTGTGAGCCGATCAAGTAAGGTTTCTCTGCCGTTCCTTCCCCCTCTAAGTCATACTGTACCGTTGAGGCCATGATCGTATGGAGCATCTCGTCCCGGAAAGTGACCTTCAGCTTGGTGCCTAACTTGGTCCCGTCCATAAGGAATGCGGTCAGGTCGTAGTCGCTATCCGGTATCTCGTCTGTTTTCGGGATATAGATGCTGTAAGAAGGATTGCTTTCGCTATGTAGCACGGCAGCGTCGTATGCCCGTATGGAATCGTCGGTATGCGATTTGAGGTGGAGCTTGATTTGCTGGATCGTATCGGCGATTTCCCAGATCCCTTTCTCTAGGGTGAAAGAGCTTAACTTGAAGTCTCCCATTTCCTCTAGGCGGGAACCCAGCTCATTCGATCGGTAGAGCTCGTCATCGCTACAACTTGTCCAAAGGAAAGCTGCCAAGGCCATGAGAAGACCTATGATATGGATTCTTGTTGTATTCATTTTATGATATGTATTAATGATTATTCCTTGATCTCCTCTTCCATTTCCGAATGGAAAGGAACGGGGAAGTTTCCTTTGCTCTCAGTTACATGCCAGATCGAGTTCGTCTTGTTAATATTCCAGTTTTTGTACTTCTTGGGGTCGCAGAGTTCGTCGATAGACAGGTTTGTCAGATAAGAGTTGTTTTCGTATATTACCGGTTGGCCATAATAATAAAGGTTCGAAAGCGATGTGAAGTCTCCGTAACTATTAATCAGCGGATCCTTCCATTTATCACCCACATTTAAACAGTTGTGTGCCTCAAATCGGCTATCGCCCCGGCCTACGATACCTCCGGCCTTGGTTGAGTTGCCCTCGTAACGTCCCCCGTTGAGGCAGTCCTTAACGATACCGTATTGTTGCATGTGCCCCACGATGCCACCGATACGGCTAGCGTTGTCCGCTTTGACACGTCCCATGTTGACACACTGCGAGATGATGACAGCGTTGTTTTGATAGTCGGTGGCTCCTTCGACAATCGCGTTGACTCCACCCACTAAGGTCGCGACCGTGCCGATCGTGGCGAATACGGCAGCTGTCGTGGTACCGCCGGTAGCTATGCCGGAAACGACACCCGCCGTCGCCGCCGCACAGATGCAAACCCCCGCGATTACTTTTTGCACGATCTCTTTGATATGTTTGCTCTGCTCAATATGCTCGTAGCGTTCCTCACGTTTATGATTTATGTTGTAGTTGATCGTATTGTTATTATCATCGGAGGTCTCGTAGAAGGTCAATAACGTGTTCGTGTTATTGATAAAATCGGTGGCCGTTCCTTGATTCAGGCTAGAGGGTAATATGCCAGCCGACAGCGCATAGCCGTTCCGGATGTTGGCCATCTTGTCGTTAATGGCACCATCTATCTCTGATACTTTCGCTTTGAGAGAAGCCTCCATCAGCTCGGCTTCCTCCTCGCTCAGCATTTCAGAGACTCCGATCCGGAACATGGTTTTATCAGCGACTAGCAGGAGCCAATCCGCCACTGTTTCTCCAACATGTAAGACATGTACTATTCCTTTAAAAATTTTTTCTCCGGTAGTGGCCGCGGTTTCCAGAGCCGAACCGGTTACCGCTATGACAGGCCCTAATATTCCCAACATACATTCCACGCTTCCTATGACGCAGCTCGCGATAGCCTCGCTTGACCATTCCCTCGGATCGCCGATCTCTCCGACCAATCCTCCGGTCGGACCGGTTCCGCTGTTCAATATATAGCCCATATTTCCACAATAATTGATCATCGTATAGTTTCCGGCCAATCCGATGATACCACCGGCATAATTGGCATTGACATCCAGATCCCCGAAGTTCTGGCTGGCGAAGAAGGCACCCCAAGTAACCTTGCCAACCACGCCACCGGCGCTTTCGCTGTTATTTCCGGATACCTTTCCGGTATTCAATGCGTTATGCACCACCGCTATGGATGTATTCCCGGCGATACCGCCCACGAACGAGCCGCTAGCCGAGGCCGATACCGCTCCCGTGTTATAAACGGCGTAGCATCCTAACTGCGCCTCACCGCAAATACCGCCGACCGAGGATTTACCGGATACCGCCCCGGTATTTCCGCATGATTTTACCAACGTGTTATTGAAAAGCAACTCATCTGAACCCAACCGGGTACTGCCGATAATGCCGCCCACGCCGATGTAACCATCGATATTTCCCTCATTCGTACTCGCATATATGTAAGAGACACCCGTACCTCCGGCGATACCTCCGGTGGCATACCCGCCGTTGCTCGCATCCGAGGGATTATAGGCCTTGGAGCCTGTGATGTTACCCGTATTTACGCACCCTAGGATAGACAGGGAATCGACAGAACCCACCAAGCCCCCGGCTCCTGTATAGTCCGAGCTCACGGATGCGTGATTCTCGCATTGTTGCAGGTAGGATTGGGAATACAACGAACCGACTCCCAACAAACCGCCGACACCATACGACCCGGAAACGGGGGTACTCGTGTTAACGCAACTGTCCATCGCGATCATCCCGTACAGGTCTACCACGCCGACCAGTCCTCCGGCCCCTACGCTTCCTTTGCTCGCCTTGATATAACCGCCGGAAGTCGTGCAGCCAATGAGCGAGGTCTTATCACGCATATCGCCCGCCGATACCGCCCCTCCGACCAATGCGCCGACCGCGAAATTCCCTTCCATCTTGGGATTCTCCATCCATACATGTTTAAAGATGGCTTTCTCCGTGTAACCGAAGAGGGCGATCCCGGTGGAGTTCTGGCGGGTGGCCCACAGGTTTTTGATCTTATAGCCGTTGCCATCGTAAATACCCCGGAACGGATTGTTAGGGACATTACCGATCGATAGCCAGCCGAACTGGTGGTCGCTATCATAGGAAGCCTTATCCATGTTGATATCCGCTATTTGCAGGAAATAGGTACTTGCCGTCAGAAATTTATTCTGGGTTTGATCGTTCGTCATGCTGCGGAGGCGTTTCAAGTGATCGTAACTACTGATGATAAAGGGATCCTCCGCGGTTCCGTTTCCGGACAGGTTCGCCGTCTTGTTGTACGGATCGAGAACCCTTACCGTACCTTTCGATATCTCTATCCGGCATCCCAGCCCATATTCATTCCAAGTGGTATCGGCCTCGGCCTCTGTTACGACAGGAGTAGTCAGGTACAGCAACCGATAGATGCCTTCTTTCAATCCGGTGTCGAGGGTCAGGATCGATTGACCATCCAGACGTATGTGCCCTCCCCTGCGGGTAATGACCGTGCCGTCTTCCGTACGCATCGTACAGATAAACTCGGGGTAATGGAAATTCTCCGTCTCGTCTTGCAGGGTGATTACATATTGAGAACCCTCGAACGTGTCCCCGTTTCCCGGAGGCGTGACTCCCGAATCGTTATCGTCTTGGCAGGCGAGCAATAATAAGCCGCATAGGTAAAAGAGATAAAACGGCCAGCTTGTTTTTTTCATATGCAGAGTAACTTGTTTTGGATGCCAAAGGTATTGGGGTCTAGGGTTCCGGGCAAGAAAAGAATAGCGACAATTCCGGTATAGGAGAGCGACAAATTCGCTTTTCTCCTGAAAAGCACGAATCCATCGTGGTTTATTTCTCTTTCTCGCCTATAATCTCCCGGTATTGAGAGGGAGGCATCCCGTATCTGTCTCGGAAGGATCGCTGGAAAGTACGCAATGTACCGAAGCCGCATTGTTCCGCTATTTCCTTTAAGGTGACTGGATTTTTTAGGGAGAGCAGATGGCGGGCGTTTTCCAAGCGATACATTGTTATATATTCCAATACGGTCTGGTCGTTTTCTTCCCGTAGGGCATTCGCTAGTGTCCGTTCATTAATCTGTAAGGCTTTGGCGAGTTCTTTCCGGTCTAATGCCGGATTCCGGTAGAGCCGTTCGTTGATCATGAATGCGCCTAAGCGTTGTATGATCTCGTAAGACGTCGGTGGATTGGTGATTTTCGCGGCCGGTTGTCCCTCTGATTCCGGTTCAAGGGATAAGAAGTTCTTCGCCCATTTGTCGTGTTCTTCCAACCGGGTTACGAGTAGCCGGTTCTTCGCGTTTAGTTTATTGGCATAGATAATATATAAGGAAAGTAAGAGGGTGACGAGACCGATGATGATAAAAGCTAGTTGTAAATACCGTGTTTTTTGTAGGTTCTCCTGTTGGGTCTTCTCCACTTCGTATTGGATTCGCAATTCATCAAGCTGGCGTGCGATCTCCTCTTTTGCGATGGAATCGTTGGCTTGGATATAATCGCGATACAGCCGGATACTTTGCTGAGGTTGTCCGCTTAAAGATAATAGTTCGGCCTTGGTTCGTATGTCATTTAGGTAGAAAGGGTAATAATCCCGGTGTGTCTCCAGCAACGTATCGATGTAGGCTATCGCCTCTTTATAGGCACCTTCCTCGTAACGCAGTAAATAACGGGCCTCATAGAAATGCTCGTAAGCACGGGCGGGGAAGGCGGGAAGCATATAAGTGCGGGCTTCCCGCAGGCAGTCTCTCGCTTCCTCTTTCCGCCCGGCTTTTAGTAGAGCGATGGCACGAAGGGAGAGATGGGTGACAGGGTAATGTCCGCTAGGGTCTTTCCAGCCTTTCCCATTCCAGTAAGCCAGCATTTCACCATATAGGTCGGCGAGGGGAAGCATCTCCTCATACCTCTCGGCTTTCTGGCAAGTCATGATTTGCCATTCGCACAGGCTTTGTGCTGTCGTGAAGGCGTTTAGGCTTTCTTTATAAGAAGGGCAGGTTTGCGAGCCCTCCCGTAATACGGAATATGCCTTCTCGTATAGGTTGAGCTTGTAGAAGATCTGGCCTTGTACCCTAAGGGCCATCGCCATACCTACGGGTTGCCCGATCCCCTTGGCTTGCTGATACATAAGCTCGGCCTCCTCTTGTGCCTGGCGATAGGCTTGATCGGAGAACAAGCGGTTGATAAGCAGGTTGTATAAGGCGAAGTAGTAGTCATATTGCCGGGTGTCGAGCAGGAAAGTCATGATAGGGCGTGCCTCTTCCTTGAATCCGGTGGGACGCATATTCGCCATCGCTTGCAGATAGGAGGCATAGGCGAATCCAAGGTCTGCCGTGTCTTTCCGGGCTTGGGCGTTATTGATAACTCGCTTCCAATCGTCGGGTGATTCGCTTTCGCGTGCCTCTTTCTTTAATGTCTCGAAAGAATCCGGGGAGGAGACTGGGTTTGTCGTTTCTGCCTTAACGTAAGGCAATGCCCCGATAAGTAGGAGAGAGACTATGAGAATATATTTTATCGATAAGAAGTATTTCATCAATATATGTTATTTCAAGATCACAAAGATACGGATAATCTGTTTTTGATGGGCATTAAGATTCTATGAATAACCTGATTTTTTATCTATTGGAATGAGAAGTAATGCCGCAACCGCTCCCGGTCGTATTCCGTGAACTCCTCCAGTAAGGCTAGGTTCTCCCAGCCCTGTAACTTGCCTTTCTTCCGGACTTGTCGCTCGATAACCCGGGCCTGTTTATAGCTGACATATGGGTGACTTGCCAGTTCTTTAGCCGACAATTGGTTGACAGGTAGCTGACTTATAGCCGACAGGTCTGCCGAAAACCACGATTTCATCGATTTATAGCGTTCCTCGTCGATACCATATACTTCCCCTAATTGCTCTACGCTATAAAAGCCCCCTAATAGCTCCCTGTATTTAATGATCCGTTTGGCGAAGACGCTACCAATTCCCGGAACTTTCTTTAGGGCGGTGGTATCGGCCGAATTTAATTCTACAACTGTTCCTAACGGCCATTTTTCTACCTTTGGATATGAGGGTAAATGGAGGTTTGATTCCCTTCGGATGCGTTTGGGATTTCGTTCGGAGGGAACTTTGTTTTCTTTCGAGTGGAATTTGTTTTCTTTCCGGGTGGGATTCGGGGGATTTCCGTTCGGGGTAATTGGAAGGGAGGTGTCTTGTTTCATATTGTCCGTGACCAGATCATCGGGCAGAACCTTTGTCCGGGAAAAATCCGTCAAGATAATTGCGATCCATGCCATCGCTATTAAGGAAAGGAGTAGGGTAAGAGCCTGCCTTTCCCCCTTGGAGAAATAAAGTAAATCACGCCATTTCATAGTCTTATGTTTTGATTTGTGGAACTTCCACCGACAAAGGTAGAAGTTCCGTTTCTATTGACAAGGAATTCTCGGTATTATTTACCGGTAATCCATTTCAAGATCCCTAATTCGTTCAAGAATACGATACCGATGGCGATTGGGGCCACGTATTTCATAAAGAATACGTAAGCGCCGAAAAGACGGAACTTAAGAGTCCCCTCATTGGTCAACTCGGCTTTCAATACTTTTTTATCGACACGTGTACCTACGAAAATACAAGTGAGCATACCTCCCAGCGGTAGCATGATCTTGGCGGTCAGGTAATCCAGTGCGTCGAAAAAGGCCAAGCCTCCAATCGTGAATCCTTTCATCACCCCGAATGAGAGAGAACTGAAAATTCCTAAGAAAAATACCCCTAAGGAAACGATTAAAGCCGCTTTCTTGCGTGTCATGTGGAACTCCTCAAGAACGTAGGCCGTAGCTACCTCATGTAAAGAGATCGTGGAAGTCAGTGCCGCCATCGCTAGCAAGATATAAAAAATACAGGACCACAAGCCACTCAGCGGTAATTGTCCAAATACGTTCGGCAACGTGATAAACACGAGTTCCGCACCAGCGGAAGGGGTGATGCCGAAACTGAATACCGCCGGGAATATCATGATACCGGCCAATACGGCGACAAGCGTATTAATGATTGTCACCTGCCAAGCGGTGGCCTGCATATTCGTATCTTTCCCGAAGTAAGAGGAGTAAGTGATCAAGCAGCCCATACCCAAACTCAAAGAGAAGAAAGCCTGTCCTAGTGCGCTCAAGACCACTGAGGAAGTCAATTTGCTAAAGTCTGGCTTGAAAAGGAAAAGCAATCCGGCCTCAGCGTTCGGTAAGGTCACGGAACGTACGCACATGATCAGCAAGATCAAGAATAAAAGCGGCATCATGATCTTAGAGGCCCGTTCGATACCTTTTTCTACACCCGAGACAATCACGAAGTGAGTCAACCCGATAAAAGCGCCCATCCAAAAGATCGGACGGAAGACATTGGAAGCGAAATCCTGAAAATCGGCCGTATAGTCTATATCCGGCTGTCCATACAAACGGCCACTTAGCGTTTGCCAAACATATTCAAGCGTCCAACCGGAGACGACCGAGTAATAACTTAAGATCAAAAATGCGGCCAAGATACCGTTGTACCCAATCCAGCACCATTTTGTACCGGGAGCCATTTTCTTGAAAGAACCCACCGTATTGCTGCGGGAATGCCGGCCGATGAAAAACTCGGTTATCATTACCGGAATGCCCAAGAATATCATGAAAAGTATGTAGACCAGTAGGAAGGCCGCACCTCCGTTCGCTCCCAGCATATACGGGAAGCGCCATACGCTTCCCAATCCGACGGCGCATCCTACGGTAGCTAGTACTACGCCCAATTTACTACCGAATGTGACTCGATTGTTTGCCATATTATTTATTGTTGCTTTTATGCTTTTAATTGTTACCTATTTTCTTATTTTCGGGAGCAAAAGTAATAATTTGAATTAATTTGTTCGTGTAAAGTATAAATAATTTAGTGAAAGGAGTATGAAACGAGGACGTAAGAAAAAGTTAGCAATCTCATTGATGGATTATATGGGAAAACGAAGAGACATGAAACGGCAGTTAAAGAAAGAAGGGACAGCTGAGTTGTATGAGGTGGCCGTAAGGCATTTTTTAAGATTCGTGAAGAACCCGGGGTTCTGTTTGGCCGATTTGAATCGTGCGTTGGTGATAGATTTCATCACGTATCTTCAGGGAAAAGGATTAGCTACTAATACGGTAAATACGTATATCAGTAGTTTGCGGGCGCTTTATAATATGGCTTGCCAAGAGGCGTTGATTCCTGCGTCATATTATCCGTTTGAGAATTTGAAACTCCGGCGTGCGATGACGGCGAGGCGTGCGATTCCCGCATCTTTGTTCCAGCAAATCGCTCAGATCAAGGTGGTGGATGACCCGCAAGTGGAATTATCGATAGATCTTTCCTTATTCAGTTTTATGGCTTGCGGGATGCCTTTTGTGGATATAGCGTACTTGACGAGGCAGAATATCCGGGGGAATGAGTTGGTATATCACCGTCATAAGACAGGACGTATGATCCGGTTGGAGATAACCAGTAGTATGTTGCAATTGATCCGGAAATACGCGGATCGGCAGCGAGCGACCGGATCGTCGTATTTGTTCCCGATTCTTCCGCCCGGGAATCCGGACCATTTGAGGTATAAGCGTAGCTTGGCTCGGCATAATGCCCGGCTGAAACGGATTGGGCAAACTTTACGGTTACCGAATCCGTTTACGTCGTATGTTGTTCGCCATAGCTGGGCATCAGAAGCTTTACGTTGCGATATGCCGATGGCCTTGATCAGCCAGGCGTTGGGGCACTCGTCGGAGAAAACGACTCGTTTTTATCTGGAAGAATTGGATATATCACGTTTGGCTCATGCGAACATGAAGGTGATAGGCTCTGTAAATCGGATTTTAGAGAAAAGGATGGATGGTTTGTGAACTTATTTATGGAATAAGGAGTTTTAGCGTTAAAATAGTAACTTCCTCCCTATTAGTTCACAAAAATACATAATAAATATTTTATTATCACAACTTTTCTGCATTAAAATTGTCAAGTTCTTTTCACCAAATAAGGAATTTAGGGGAAGCTATGTCTTTAAAATGAACCATATTCACCTTTATTGATTCACTCTCTCAACTAAAGAGGAATTTCTATACTCTACAAATTCCTCCTGAATATCAAAAACAAATAATACAATAAGCTCGTTTGGATAGGCCTATATGTAAGCCATTGATTGGTAGCTGTATAGAAACACCATAATATTTATTGGATTTCATGTACGTGTTTTCCAAAAAACATGTACGTCTTTTCAGGAAAACATGTACATGTTTTTCTGAAACGTTCCGTGTGGTTTATTGATATACTATATAAACGACAATAAGATGTTGTTTAACGCTTATTCTCCTCTAACGTTTTTGAAACGCTAAACCTTATTCCATAAATAAGTCCACGGGCCATTCTTGCCGTTAGTTGATTTTAGGAAGTTGGGTCTTGAGGGGCAGAAGGGTGAGAAGATATAAGATTAACAACCATAATGAATAAGAAAGAATGAAGAAGACGATTTTCATGCTATTCTTGTTGTCAGTCCCGTTTCTTTCGAGAGCGCAGGGGGTGCCGGTCGAAGGGAAAGGCTCCATGATTGGGATCAAGAGTAATATTCCTTATTGGGCTACTGCCACGTTTAATTTGGGGGCTGAAGTTTATCTCGCCCGTCATTGGACACTTGAGTTGGAGGCAGGCTTGAATCCGTTCAGCGGCAAGAACGATGATGGGAGTTATGGCCGCTCACTGAAGCATTTGCGTCTGCACCCGGAGTTGAGGTATTGGTTTTGCGAGACGTTTAACGGCCATTTCCTCGGCGTGCATACTCCGTACCTATTATATAATGTAACCGATATCAAATGGCTGGGTACAGAGGGCGAGCGTCACCAGGGATGGGGCGCGGGAGCCGGTATCAGTTATGGATACTCGTGGCTGCTGTCTCGCCATTGGAACTTGGAGGCCACGGTGGGCGTGGGCTATCTGTACTTGAAGTCGGACAAGTATCCCTGCGCAAATTGCGGCCGCAAGCAAGAAGGGATCAAGAAGCATTACTTCGGGCCTACGCAGGCGGCGATCAATCTCATTTACCAATTTTAAATCGATGGAGGACTGAAAAATGAAGAATCTACAAGGATGGATGATACTTGGGATCGCATGTTTGGCCGGTTGTGTGGGTACTACGATTCCCGTACAGGCGCAGCAGACGGCTACCGCCATCGTCGTGAAGGAGCGGTTGGTGGAGCATGTGGGCGATCGCTTGATAATTGATATGAAACTAGCGTTGGACGAGTTGTCGCTATCGGCCAACCGGAGTTTGGTCTGTACGCCGCTGATCGAGCGGGGCGATAGCGTAAGGGCTTTGCCTCCCGTGATTGTGAACGGGCGTAACCGCCAGATCCAGTACGACCGGTCCGGGCGCGACGCGGCGGCGAACGGGGAGTTTGTCTTACGCCGTTACAATGGGAAGGAGCAGACGTTCGATTACCATGCCTCCATTCCTTTCGCCAAGTGGATGGAGCGTTCGGAGGTGTCGCTGGTAGTCGATTTTTGCGGTTGCGGCTGGGAGGCGTTGAGTAATGACAAGTCGCCGCTTTTCCCGATCCGAATCGCGGAGCCTGTGGTATTGCGGCCGCTTTTGGCCTACGTCACGCCGGAGGCGGAACGTGTGAAAGAGCGTGTGAAGGAAGGAAGCGCCTTCCTCGACTTCCCGGTAAACCGCACGGAGATATATCCCGAGTATCGCGACAATCCCTCGGAGTTACGCAAGATCCTCGAGACCGTGTCATCGGTGAAGGAGGATCCTTACGCTACCATCACGGAGGTATATATCAAGGGTTTCGCGTCGCCGGAAGGTACCTATAAGCATAACACTTATTTGGCCGAGCATCGCGCCAAGGCGTTGATCGAATATGTGAAGGGTCTTTACCACTTCGAGCAGGCCCGTTTCACGGTGGATTTCGAGCCGGAGGACTGGGCCGGATTGGAGAAACGGGTGGAGAACTCCTCGCTTGCGGACAAGGAGGAGCTGCTGGCCATCATCCGTGCGGACGAACCGAAGGATTACGACCGCCGCGAGGCGAAGCTGAAAGCGTTGAACGGGGGGGCCTCGTATCGGGTGCTCTTGCGCGATATTTATCCAGCCTTGCGCCATTCGGATTACGCGGTGCGCTACACGATCCGTTCGTTTACGGTAGAAGAGGCCCGTGAGTTGATCTATTCGGACCCTAGGCAGTTGAGTCTAAACGAGATGTTCCGGGTGGCGCAGACGATGGAACCGGGTAGCGACGCTTACCGCGAGGTGTTCGAGATTGCCGTGCGCATGTATCCGGACGATCCGGTATCGAACCTGAACGCCGCCCTTACGGCGATCGACGCGGGTCGCCTGGAATCGGCCCACCGTTATCTGGCGAAGACTTCCGATTCCGCGGAGCGTACCTTGGCGGAGGCGGCCATCGCTATGCTGGAGAACCGCTTGGACGAGGCGGAGGCCCTGCTGGGCAAGCTGTCCGGCAATCCTTCCGTGGCTGCGCAGGTGGAGGAGAACTTGAGGCAGATCGCAGAGAAGCGGGAGGAACTGGCGGATTGATGACGAGAGTTGTGATTGCAGAATGATAACAATAAATGTCAAAAATAAAAACGGATGAGAATCATGAAAAAGAACTATTTATTAAGTGCGGCCGCCGCTTTCTTGCTGGCGGTTACGGGTTGCTCCGATGATATCGAAAACGGAGGCAATTCCGGTGGTGAGGACGATGGCAATCATGCCTACATGAACGTGCGTATCTCTACAGTTGCGGATGGACCGATGACGAAGGCAGATCCCTCTTCTCCTAATGGCGATGGTTCCGGTTGGGGCGAGGACGGCAACGGCTGGTTGGGTGAGCTTCCGGGCAAGAATGAGGGCATGGTGTATAATGTTAATATTTTCTTGTTTGAAACAAACGCAAACACATTGTCCAAAGCTGATCACTTGGATTTTCTTAATGGCGAAGAGAATCCTACCGTTGCCGGATATGGTTATTATGATGTAAAGACGGGAGATAGTAGTGGTCTTGATGCTAGTGAAGGTGGAAGCGAACCGAATCATGGTAGTAGAAATATAAGAATTACCATGAATAGTGATTTGGATGAAAATCCGAAAAATTATCAAGTATTTGCTATTGTGAATGCTGGTACGGACTTAAAGACAAAGATTAAGTCTTTAAAAGAGCTGCGCGACTATGTAGCAGAAGGTAATGTCATTGCTAAAAATGGAACAGATGTTGCTAATGCGAATGAATTCCTGATGTCTACACACAAAATGGTGAGTGATGCAACGCCTGCCAATTTTCCCTCTATCGTAAGCCTTTCCTCTCAAAATACAGCGGAAAACCCGGCGAAAACCGCTGTTTATGTGGAGCGTCTGGCGGCACGTATCGATTTGACCTATAAAACACCAGTAGAAGGGAAAGTTGCGCTGGATTTTGATAATGAGAGCTCTCCGGTAAATAAACAAGGAACTTTTCATTTGACAGGTTATACGTTAATAAACCAGTGGCAAGGAAATACTAAGATGTTCAAGCAGGTTTCTCCTACAGTGGATAGCTATGAAAAAGATTTAGAAATGAATGATCAATACAAAGAGGGCGATCCTTTGCAATACTTGGGAGATGAGATATGGCAATGGGATCCTGCTTCAAAGCCTAACGGCTCATTTAATTTCGTATTGTCTGAGTCTTTTAACGAAAAGACTCTCGCTGACGTTGCAAATGATAAATGGGAAAAACTCTATAGGAACTACTTCAACGAGGGCTTGAACGATGTTAATAAGGTGACTGCTATTCCTTTGAATAATCCGCCAGTATCTTATGAGGATCCGGTAAATAACAAAACTTATTATCCGATCTCATACGTCAGAGAAAATACTTTGAATACAAGCGCACAGGTGCATGGTTATTCTACCGGTGTTATCTTTAGGACGAAATTTACTCCCAATGAAGATTTTAAAATGACAGAATATGTTAATGGTGCTATCTTCGATAAGGCCCAATTGGATGACACAGAAAACTTCGTATTCCTTACCGCAGAACATTTTAACGGCAAAGAGGCACAGAAGTTAGTTTATAAAAATATAAAGACTGTAGCCGCAAGAGCTTTCAATATACCTGATGGTACTGATAAAACAAACTTGTTGAAAGGAATCATGGAGGGTTGGACTGATGATGTCACTTCGACGTTAGCGGATGTAAAAACGGCAATCGAGGGTATGTCGATTAAGAATAAGCTGGAGGAGAAGTTTAAGAAATATTTGGAAGATCAACTGAGCACTGCGACTGACTTGACTCCAGATTTAAAGAATAGGTTGACCTATAAAGGGTTTGTTAGCACTCAAGATCAAAAGTTACAAGCTATTTTGAACAAGACGGATAATATGAGTTCAATTACTACCGACGAAATAGGACCTTTAGCCGAAAACTATGGCGTATCTTTCTTCCGTAACGGACAAAGCTACCACAAGTTCTGGATCCGTCATAACGATAACATGGCAGACAAAAAGATGGGCGTGATGGAGTTTTGTATCGTGCGTAACAACGTTTATCAGCTGTTCGTAAAGGGTGTACGTGGCTTGGGCGACCCGCTACCTTATACCCCGGGTAAGGATAAGCCCGACACGCCGGATGAGAATAACGAGCTTACCATTGATGTCACCATCTACGTAAAAGACTGGGTGAAACGTACCAACAAGCCTATCATCCTATAACCCTACCCCTTCGGGGGATTCTTTCGATGGGCATTGTAAGCTCCTTACAATGCCCATCATAAGAACCTTATAATGGGCATCATGGTTTACCTCCATCCCTGATAGTATGGGCGGAGGATTACTGAGTATCTTAATAAAATGATTATGAACCGTTTATTTCATACCTGCAAACAGTGGATGGGCATCGTGGCTGTAGCCGCGGGGTTATACGCTTGCGATTGGATACACGACGACTCGCTGCCGCTTTGCGAGTTCCGGCTGTATTTCAAGTACGACTATAATATGAAATTCGCTGACGCTTTCCAGCACGAGGTCGATTACGTCACGCTCTTCTTCTGCGATCAAGAAGGAAACTTCCTCTTCCAGCGGCGGATCGAGAAGAGCGAGCTGGATGAGTGGAACTCCATCGCCCTCGACATGGAGCCGGGTACTTATCAGGTAGTCACCTGGGCTGGGCTGGACAAGGGCAGCTACGCATGGGACGATCCCGCCGAGGAGTCGCAGGCTGTCGGGAGAGTACGAGACGTCAAGGTACGTACCTTGCGCGAGGACGATACGACACAACCCAGCGAGCTGCGCCCGCTTTGGCATAGCCTCGATACCTTCACCGTGACACGCGATAGGCCCGAGGCCGACACTATCTCGCTCGCCAAGAATACCAACAAGTTGCGTGTCGTGTTGCAAAACGTGATGGGCGAGGATATGGACGTGAACAACTTCTCCTTCCAGATCGTCGCCGACAACGGGTATATGGATTACGACAACTCCTTGCTGGAGGATCCCGAGATCCACTACCTCCCTTATTACGCCGAGAACGTGAGGCTGGGCGCGGACCCGACCCCCGGGGCTACCGTGGGCGGGCAGTTCGTGGCCGTGGCCGAGATGAATACCATGCGGCTGATGGCGGGGCGCAACTACCGCCTCATCATCCGTCACCACGGATGGAAGAAGGACGTGCTGAACGTGAACCTCAACGATTACCTCCTGCTCACCAAGATGGAGGGGCACCGGATCTCCGCACAGGAATACCTGGACCGGCAGGATGAGTACTCGATCATCTTCTTCCTCACGCCGAAGGTATGTCCCGATTGCCCGGATCCTCCTATACCTCCTGACCCACCGGGACCGGATGATCCTGATGATCCGGACAACCCCGATGAACCCGATCCGGAAGACCCCACGATCGTGGGGTACGCCTGCTTCAAGATACAGGTGAAAGACTGGGTGATCCGTATCAACGACGGCATATTGTAAATCAAGAATCTTAAAACATCGCTAATGATGAGACGCTATATCCTATATGACTTATTGGCGGCGATCGTCGCCGGTCTTTGCCTCTGCGGGCTTTTTACGGCCTGCGGCGAAGACCGGGGTGGCGATCTCCCGGATGATGACCCGAACAGCTGTCTCGTGACCATCACCCTGCGGGCTTCCCTACCGATACGCCCGCCGCAGACGAAGGCCGGCGAGGCAATTTCTTGGGAAAATGATGACGAATATGAGCGAGACATCACGGACTGGCTGGTGGTGGCGTATGACGAGAGTGGCGTATTGGCGGGATATACGTCCAGCGAAGGTACCTATAATAAGAATGATGATAATTCTCGCACGTCGGTGGATATGAGGTTGCCGGTCGGCACGTACCGTTTCTATGCGTTCGCCAACTTGGCATCGTTGGAAGGCGGCGAAGCGCTTCTTGAACAGATCAAAAACACGAACTCCAACCCGGGAGACCTTGGCTTGTCGGAAGAGGCTTTGACAAGGGCGGTGAACATCTTGGCCTCGGGCAATAGCATAGATGGGCGGAATGGTACACTGGGCGGCAAGTTCGGTGGAACGGATACGGAGGGCACTGGAAACCGCTTGCGTATCCCTATGAGCAGTTACGCCCAAGAGCATACGTTGGCTCCCGCTCCGGCACCGAACACATTCAAGATCCCCTTGATCCGTATGATCGGCAAGATACGAGTGGAGATAACGAATAACTTATCCCAAGCGATCACCGTAAACCGACTGGACATCATGAACCTCCGCAAGGGAAGCCTGCCGATCTGGCTCTTGCCTTGGGGAGATAATAAGTATCTGGAGACTGCTGGAAACGCTGGCGCGGAGTCGCTGGCCCCGGATCTCCCGACTGGAAAGGAGGTAGCATCGGAGCATTTATTTAATGAGGAGATCATCCTTGCCGCAGCGACTGATGCGGAGAAAACCGTACCTGCGAAGAATTCGAACGGTACGGACAACGTAAAGACTTATACCCGCTATATCCCCGAAGGCAATGCGGGGGCGAGTGAGATCCTGCTGGGTGTCGATATCCAAGGCCGTCCCCGCACGGAGCATACCACGAGCTTCGGTTTCGTGCGCCGAAACGACCTGCTGATTATCCCGGTCTTGATAACCAACATCGCGACAAAATTGGAAGTAGCCGAGCAACGCCTCCCCATCGGGGTTTACCCGACCGCCTTGGTGTATGGAGCGAAGGATGGCGTGCAGGTATTGGCCCCCATAACGCATACCCTGCAAGCCGCCGGCGACTTGTCGATCCGCTTTGGAATAGAAGCAATAGACGGTCTTCCTTTGGGCACCGATTTCACCATCAAGGGGTACCAAACCGGCGAGGATGGAGATATTGTGACCGAGAAATATAGTTCCGTCAGCTGGAAGAACGATGACGCGAGCAAGCCGCTAATCACGGCCATGAACATAGATGGAGAGCATTTTGTGGCAAACACGGAATCGGACATCCCCCAAGCAGCGCTTACGCCGGCCGATGACGAATCTAAAAAAGGTGGCTCCTTCACGATCCGTACCCAAGAGCTGGGCGGAAAGGCGGAGGCCACGATCATCCTCACGCTCGTGGTAAACTATACCGTGGATGGGGAGAAGCAAGAGATGCAAATCCCTTACACCATCAAGATCAGAAACTATAAAGAACAACAACCATAAATATAACAACAACCAAAGAAAGGAGGACCTGACGGATGAGACCATCAATCAACCTACGATATAAATCCCTGTTATTAACTTGCTTGCTAATCCTCGCTACGGGTGTAGTTGTACCGGCGTGGGGGCAGTACACGATTATTCCCAGTACACAAGAGAAGGTCACTGAACGTGTGGATACGGTGTATGTAAAAGATGGGGTAGCGAGGGAGTTGTTTGTGCCGGAGTTGAGGAATAATGATGGACATGATGGAAACGATCCTCGTTATAAATGGTATGTACGTTGGTATCGGAAAGGAAAGTCTTTAAATGACGTAATAACAAAGACCGATGTTACAATTACGTCTGAGAATTTGGTAAAAGGAGGGACGGCAGAAACAAAAAAACATACCGCTTCATTGGTACCAACGTCTGATGAAACATCATTATTTTGGTGTTCGGCATTTTATTCTGCAAATTCAACGGCTACGGGAGCCTCTACGGTTACATATTTGGCAGATAAGGTAGCAGAGGATGTTGTCATTTGCGATGTAAGTTTGAATAGTAGTGAATTTCCAACACAAAGTAATACAATTAAAGAACCCACAATTTCCATACGTTACAAATTTATTATCCGCCCCGCCTCTGTTATTGCAGAGCGAATAAGCGCATTGTTAGGAGAACCTCTTATTAAAGATAATATATGGACCGCAGGAACAGGTAGTAACATTAATGTACAATTAGGGATGAGCGCTAATAATTATGCATGGGATCCGGGTTCTGGCATAGTGGTTGGTGATCATTATAGATATACAATAAACGAAGTGGTAAAACCGGATTTGAAATCTTGGGAACAGATCATAGATTCTTTGAGTGTCACTTCTGAAACGACATTGAAGGTTTGGGCTGTCAGCAGCGATAATACGGTAAGTCCTTTACTCTATCAATATACGCTTAGCCCCATCAGTGGTTCCGGTTTTATGTTGGAAGATACTATGTTGGTACGACAAGGAAATAGCCAATTGGATGTAATGCGAGAGCCGGATAAGCATAAAGATCTCTATGAGATGATTGGCTATATCAATTTTGATAGAGGAGACTCCATTACACTTGAAGATTTAAAGGCTGATAGAAGTAAGAATATGGTAATACCTGAGTGGCCCTCTGGGGAAACGCCTAATGGAAGGTGGTTAGACCCGGAAGTGACGGGATATGCTCCATATAATTATAATACGCAAAAGGCCAATGTATTGAATCGTCTGACAACTTTGCAGAATCAATATGGATTGTTTCGCACGGCCAATTTGGAGGGTGTATCAAAAGATGGACAGGCTTCATTTGTAAGTGGTCTAAATAATTATTGGTTTATTGCCAAGCAGCCTGACCCTTCTTATACGGCATCAACAGTATATGATCGAACATATTTTAATACTGATCATCAGAAATTGGGTTATTTCTTCTTTGTCGATGCTGCAAACCTGCCGGGGCGTTTGGTGAAGATTAAATTGGATGGTACTATGTGCGCACATACGGGTATCCTAGTAAACTTTTGGGTAAATGATATGACAACAAGAGCGAACGAGACTCATTCAGGTTCAAGAGGAGGAAAACCTCTTCCCCCAAATATCAATATAAATTTCATTGGACGGGATAATCAAGGAAATGACGTTGTCTTGCACCGTTTCACTTCGGGAGATGCATTGACGTACTATTCATTAAAGGCCCCCTATAAAAGTGGAAATTATACGTATGAGACCAATGAATATATCGGTAAATGGCAACAATTAATGTATGCATTTACATTATCCGAATCCCTTACTGATTATAATGAATTTTATTTAGAGGTACAAAACAATACCATTCACTCTTATGGCGCTGATTATGCCATCGATGGTCTGCGTGTCTACCGTACCAAGCCGCAGATCGACGTAAAGCGAGTGGACGCTTGCTCTTCCGCCCAGCTGACTGTTTCTACAGATTATGATCTTTTGTTGAGAAATATGGGATGGAGCCTAAATCCGGATGTATTGGCAGGATTGAATATGGGGAACGAAATTACTGTAGAGTCTAAACATCTATGGAAATATCGTTATGGGCTATTAGGTAATGACGCTAAAGCAAACGTTCAAGATAATTATGTGGGAAATGTTTATTTCGGCTTTGCTAAGGATATGCAGAATTCGGTATCTAGTGACAGAGACGCTTGGATTACATTGAATAGAGACCTATTAGAGTATGATAACGTAAGTTATAATAGTCGTAGTAAGTTATATCGTATAGTGGTACCTACAACTGAGAAGGCACGAGAGGACAGGTTTAACGGTATAACAGATCCTGATAAGGCGAAGGCATTGCAAATAGAATGGAATTTACGGCTGATTAATAATTTCTATCATGATGCGATGAATGGTATTTGGAATACTGAAATAACAAATAATGCGTTACAACGATCGGCTGGAGAAGGATTTCCTACCGAAGAAGCCTATTTAAACTATCTGGAAGCGGGTTTGAAAAAACATAGTAGCTCCTATGATAATTATGTGATCACGATCAGTTCCGATAAAGTGAAAGAGATCATGGAGGGAGTTGGCGGTTTAGATGAGTCGTACGAGCAATTGGTACGGGCTGTTTGTTCTGTATTAGGTATGACCCGCCTGCGTGTACCATGGTGGGAGGAGGAAAACGGAGAGCTGACCGGAAAAGTTGACTTGAGTGTAATCGATGTGAATAAGACGGATCTGAAATATAAAGGTGAACGAAACTTCGCGACAGAGGAGGCTGCCGCCACGGGCGAGTATGACGTAGTGATCTTTAGCGCACGGACAACAACCGATACAAGTGAGAAAATTGACTTCCCGAATGCCTCGGTTGATTTTAAGGATCAATGTGTGTTGTCATCCCCATTCACAGTACTTCCCTCCTTTACGGTTGTGGCACGTACCCAAAGCGATCTGCCGAAAGGTACGATCGCTTGTGAGGGACGGATCAGCGCAATTGAGGAGGCAACCGTGTGGGTCGAAAAACTTGATGAGGCTAACAATCCAACCGGAGAAATGTCTGAGTATAAGGAAACAAACCCTTTTTCTTTGTATAAATATACATTCGACTGGTTCTTAGGAGACTCGTTGGAGTTTGAAGAGTTTAGCCTTACGTATAGGGAATCTTTAGTGGATATATTAAAAAAGTATAGGACTACCTTGTCTGGAGATAAAGCCATGGACGCTTTCCCCGCAAATGATTTGATTGATTATTGCAAAAGGGAGTATAACAATGAGAAATTAATAAAGGAGTTGCATACATTGCTTTTCGGTGATATAGACACAGAACCGAAATTGGTGATTGGTGGGTTATATGGAAAAGCTGAGTTCCGTTGGGTTGAACGGGTGGTAATGATTCCTTATATGCCATCGGATATTAGCGAGGAGGATAAACGTGAATGGCTTTTCTGTGATCAGCCACAAGTACGACGACTGGAAGCTGCTCCCGCTCCGACCTTGTTGGCCGGTTTCCCGGATGTGGTGTATCCGGAAGGAATGGAGTATTATCCCAATGTCCCTTTACGTATCGGCTTGCCGAATATCATGGAGAGAGGGATAACCAATATCCCTATTCAAAGCAAAGGCCTTACGATGGGTATGCAAACATCCAATCAATTAGGTTTGCCTAGCGGCAACGCTACCACTATCTTCTTACGGCAAGGGCAGACTTATACAGAGGTGGGTAATTTAACAAGGTTGTCTGCGAAACCCCAAAGTAAAAATGATACAACTGGTGAAATTGACAATGGCGGTGGATCATTCTCCATGACTTTTAATGATAATGCTTATCAACAATTCAATGAAGGCCAGATTTATGCCCTCTATATCCCCTTCGGTGAATATAATGATGATGGTTTCGTGGATGGCTCTTGTGAGGGATACGCCACCTTGCTTGTCAAGATCGTACCGGAGTATCTGACTTGGAAGGGTACAAACACGGGCGAGAACGCTGAGGCTTGGTATAATGACAAGAACTGGAAGCAGTCCACGAAAGGGGAATTGTATATAGATCAAACGGGAGCAAGCGATGAGGATGCCAATGGTAACGATGATGTGACCGCCGCCTTCGCCCCGCTTCATTTCACCCGTATCACGATCCCGGGAGGGCAGACGCTGGAATTGGAAGACTTGAAAGAGGATAAGAATTTACTGCAAGGAATTGATACGACATCTGAAACAAAGGCTACCCAATATATCCAATACGATATGGCGGTAGACAAAAAGGGAGGTAATACGATCGTAGCTCCGTACTATATAAATAAGGTAAAGGCTATCTATTTCAAACCCGAGGCGCAGTTACGTCGCCAGCAATTCCTGACGTATGACACCGCCCGTGTGGAATTCGAAATGACACCTAACGCAAAATATTGGATGGCATCGCCCCTGCAAAGCGTATTCGCCGGCGATATGTACACCGTGAAGAACACGGGCCGACAGAACACCTATGCTTTCGCCGATATCACCTACAGCACGGCCAACAACGACCGCCAAGCCCCTGCCTTCTACCAGAAAGCCTGGGACAAGGCGATCACGATGTACGTGCCGAAGGATGAAGTAGATCCAACAGGTTCTTTTTCGGAGAGTAGTTTGGATACAACTCATTACGAGGTAGTCCAATCCAACTGGAGCCGTGAATATAACGATGTGAATGTGCCCTACGCTTTAGGAAAGGGATTCTATGCCAGCGTGGAAGAGAAGAATGCGGATGCTTTGAATGGAAAAGTCTTGGTACGCCTGCCGAAAGCGGATAACTCCTACGAATATGAACCGTGGAAACCGGATACGAAAAGCGCTACATTGAGAGCCGCCATGACCAAAGCCCCGACTTTAGCGGAACGGATCAATGCCGGTAAGCTGGCGGATAACGAATCTATCGAGGTGGTATTGACAGATGCGAATGGAACGGAAGAATGGTGGAATAATAATGGAACCGTCCGTGCCATCGCTGATGGTGACGGTAAGCACTTCCTGTTGGGTAATCCGTATATGTATCCGTTGGATATCGCTCGTTTCTTGAAAGGGAATGAGACTATCTTAGCGCAAAAATATTGGACATTGGATACGAAGATTGGAGAGGGTCTTGTTGTCGGTACGCCTGATGTGGCATGGGAAAATGAAGATACTGATGCTGCTTCCGGAGCCGTTATCGCCCCCATGCAGGCCTTCTTTGTAGAGCTGAAAGATGCGGCTCAAACGAAAGCGGAAGGTACGGTAACCGGTGCCGATCTGAAGGTCGTTCGTTTCGATCCCTCCATGATGCAAGGAGAGCCGGAGAAGGTCTCTTCTTCCTTGCGTACCGCTACGGCCAAAAATCCGGTCTTGAAGCTGACAGCGGAGCGGGATGCATATCGTAGCACGGCCTTGCTGACGCGGCAGGATGATGCCACGAACAACTATGAGGCAGATAAGGATGCCGTAATCTTGCTGGATACGGAACTGGAGGAGATCCCGCAGGTGTACACCATCGCCGGGACTCGTGCCGTGGGCGTGAACGTGGCACGACGGGTCGACCAGATACCTCTTGGCGTATATGCCGGCGAGGGTAAGGGCGAGGTTACACTGACGATAGAGGGTATCGGCGATTGGGCGGAGACGCTTTACCTGTACGATGCCGTGACCCGTAAAAGTACGGAGCTGTCGGGCGATACCTACACCCTGCGTCTGGACGGCAGCAGCCATGGACGTTACTTCCTAAGTGCGGGCTCGCCTACTGGTAATGAGGGGGTAGGCGATGCGGAATCTATTTCTGTTTATTCCGCCGCATCGGGTAAGGTAGTGGTCAGCGCTAGCGAGGCGTTGAAGCGGATACAGGTGTTTACGCCGATGGGTCGTTTGGTACGTACCTTATATCCCGCTCGCCCGACTTATACGTTCGCTCTCCCGGCAGGCATCTACATCATTCGTGCGGAGATCGCCCACGACCAAAAGACGGTGAAACTACGGGTATTATAAATAAACCCGTTATAATAGACAAGGGGGTGCAGTTCTAAGTGAACCGCACCCCCTTGTTGTTAGTTCGTTTCTACCACTCCATCCTTGATATGGATCACCCGATCCGTGTTTGTAGCCAGTTGTTCGTCATGCGTCACGATGACGAACGTCTGGTTCATCTGGTCCCTCAATTCGAAAAAGAGGGCGTGCAACTCTTCCTTGTTCTTGGTATCGAGACTTCCGGAAGGTTCGTCGGCGAGGATAACCGCCGGGTTATTGATAAGCGCACGGGCTACCGCTACCCGTTGCTTTTCTCCGCCGGATAGCTCGGCGGGCTTGTGTGCCATACGATCGGAGAGTTTCAAGAAGTCCAGCATCTCTTTCGCCCGCTTCTCGGCTATGGCCGATTTCTCCTTGGCGATCAGGGCTGGGATCATCACGTTTTCCAAGGCCGTGAACTCCGGCAGTAATTGATGGAACTGGAAGACGAAGCCGATATTCCGGTTGCGGAAAGCCGCCAACTCCTTATCGCCCAATCGTCTTGTCTCCGTGCCATTGATAACCAGCCGTCCGCTATCCGGTGCGTCGAGCGTGCCGATGATTTGCAACAGGGTTGTCTTACCCGCCCCACTGGGGCCTACGATGGCGACAACCTCGCCCTTGTTTATCGTGAGGTCGATGCCTTTCAATACTTGTAAGGCTCCGAAACTTTTCGTTATTCCTTCGGTTTGTATCATATCAAGTTTCTTAGAACGTGCGAGGCAAGGAAACAACCGAACGTTGCCGGCATATAAGAGACCGTTCCCGTGGTCGTACGTTTACATGTTTCGTTTTCAACTTCGATCACGGCGTCCGGATCGGCGAACTCGGTGGAAAATACGACGGGAATCCCCTTGCTTACGCCTAGAGGACGCAACCGTTTCCGCACCGCTTTCGCGAGGGCGCAATTGATTGTCTTGGAGATATCCGCAATCCGTACCAAGGACGGGTCTACCTTAGCGCCCGCCCCCATGGAGGACACGATGGGGATCTTATGGATATATGCTTGGTACATCAGGTATACCTTGGGACTTAGGGAATCGATGGCATCTACCACGAAATCGAGAGGGGCCGATAGGAGTACCTCCTCCGTCCGCTCGTCTCGCAGGAATTCATTTAGGACGGTTAGTTGCAACTGGGGATTGATATCGAGCAAACGCTTGGCTACGACCTCGGCTTTCGGCATCCCTAGGGTGGAATGAAGGGCGGGCAATTGGCGGTTGATATTACTCTCGTTTACCGTATCGGCGTCTATGATTGTCATCTTTCCTATTCCGGCCCGGCAAATCTGCTCGGCGGCATAAGCTCCCACACCTCCTAACCCAACTACCAATACATGGCTACATGATAAGCGCTCCATACGCTCGGCTCCAAACAAAAGTTCCGTCCGTGTATTCCAATTGTAACTCATTTATATACTTTTGAGGACAAAAGTAATCAATTGTTCCGGTTCCTCCAATACTTGCTTTTATCCGAAAGCTTTGTGTCTTGTTACTGTATGGGCGTTGCAGTATTACTGCATCAGCCTTGCAGTACCACTGCAACCCGGGTTGCAGTGGGTGGATTGCGTCAGATGGGTTGAATATGAAAGACCGATCCTCCGTCGGAGGCCAGCGGAAGGGTGATTTTATCCCTGTTGGTGATCTCCTTAACCTCTTTTACGAGTTTGTTCGAGTCTATATTCGTATCTTCAGCATCTTTATAGATCGTTATCTTATATTTCTTGTCCTTATCCAAGAACTTGAGGTCTACATCGATACTGCGTGCTTGGCTGTTATTGATCGTACCGACAAACCAATCCTCTCCCTTTTTGCGGGCGATCGTTACGTATTCATTGACGGAAGCGTTCGGAACGACTGTTTGGTCCCAAGTCGTAGGCACGGCTTTTAGGAACTCGAATCCCGGTTGTCCCTCGTAAGCCTCCGGCGTATCGCAAATCATGCCGAGATAGCTTTCTAATACCACGTACATCGCTAACATATGGCAACGGGTACTCATTACATAAGGGTTACGTTCTTGGTTCTTGAACTTATCCCTTGGCAAAGAGCGGAAACCACCTAAATGATAATCTGTCGCTCCCGCTAATAAACGGGTAAAAGGCATATGGATGTCATGATCCGCATCGGTATCCTTGTCCCATTTACAATGCTCATAATTAAGCGTACCCTCGCGGGTGAACTCATTGGGATAGGTACGGTTCAATCCAGACGGCTTGCAAGCTCCGTGGAATTGCACGAATAGATGATGCTTGGCCGCCTTCGCCAAGAACTCTTCTTGGATGCGGATCATCTCTTGATCGTCTCGATCCATGAAATCGATCATCATACCGGCGATTCCCCATTTCTCGAATTGGGCGAAAGCCTCGTCTATCTTCGCGTACAGAGGTTTCCAGTTGGTCCATAAATGGATACGTACGCCTTGGCTCTTGGCGTAATCGCAAATCTCCTGCATATTGAGGCTCGGAACGACTTTCAAGATGTCCGCTTTCGGACCCGGAGAACCGAATCCGGCTCCATCCTCGTCATACCAAGCTTGCTCGGCGTTCCCGTAGATCGAGTGATAATCCAATCCGTTACGGGCTACGAAATCAATGTAATATTTATTCGTGGGGAAATTGTTTCCGCCAAGGAAAGTCGTATCTGGAACGACATTCCCGTTCCACCACGTAAAAGTAGTCTTACCCGGCTTAATCCAAGACGTATCCTCTATCTTACAAGGCTCATTGAGATTCGTAAGGATATTGGACGCTATCAAGGAACCGATTTGATCGCTGATCATCAAGACCCGCCAAGGAGATTGATGGGGTAGGGATGCCTCTACCTTGATACGCTCTTGTCCCAGTTTAGGTGATAGTTTCCCGAGAAGAACCCCGTTTTCTTTCCATAGGTACATACCGGCGTAATCACGAACCGCCGCCTCGGTAATCGCCATATAAACATGGTTCGGGAAAGAGAACAGGGCGGGCATATCCATCAATCGTTTATTATCCATGTCGGCATAATCCGTGACCGTATATTTACCTTCGTGGGAACTTTGGTAGTTGGGGAGGAATAAAGTGGTTACGTTCGGGTTACTTTGTAGGTTGAAGGTGGTTCCCTCGTCATACATGATATACGAATCCCATCCTTTTTGCTTCGGAAACTCATAGCGGAAGGCGATACCGTCATCGAAAGCCCTTACGACCAGATTAATCTTGCGAAAAGGCTGAACGGTTTCCTCTAGCGGGATGATTACCTCTTTGGAAAGGCTATGTATATGTTTCGCCTTACCGACGATCAGTTCATAGGTCTCTTCTTTCGTGCTGAACACCGGCTTGCTCATCTTCAGCTTCTCGCCAAATGCCCCGTTATCGAATGTCAATGTCAGCGGGGAGTCTTGGATCAGCATTTGCTTATTGAACTCTATGTTATATACCGGACTTTTTTCCGTTAGGGCCAGCGAGAATTTGATCTTGCCATTCGGCGAGGTCAATCGTACGTTCTTGTTCGCATAGATAGAAAGGCTGAATAGCGTGAAAAATAAGATTAAGTAGATAGATTCTTTTTTCATGGATACTGATTTTATGTTTCAAAGATAATGCTTACTAATTAAAATTCCCTCTTTCTTTTGAAGGAATTCATCTAGTTGTAGAGACGGGGAGTTTAATTAGGTGTGTTTTGGGGGTGGATGAGTTGCTTCAGCAAATCTTTAAGATGAATCGTTTCATTCTTGACCAATGGATGGGTCCAATAGGAAATGCTTAAGATATAACCGAGCGTGATAAACAAGAAGAACATAGAGTAACGTAGCCCGATCAGATCTCCAAGTCCACCAATGATGAACGGAATCAATGCCCCACCGAAAATACCCGTACACAAGATACCGGAAAAAGCCCCATGATGCTTATCCACGGAGTTAAGGGCTAAGGCGAATATCACCGAAAACATGATCGAGATCGAGAAGCCGCAACAAGCGAAAGCGATAATCGCTACTTGCGTAGGACCGAAGAGCGCTATCGCTAAATTAAGGATCGCTATCATCGAGAAGATACGTAACATCAGCTTTGAGTCGATTAACTTAACGATCACCAATCCCAACAAGCAGCCGATGGACATCAATCCCCAGAACCAAGCAACCGTAGTAGCCCCGGCTCCTTCCGGGCTGACCCCATGATACATATTCAAGAAAAGGCTCATCCAATTCGCCAATCCTTGCTCGGTTCCCACATAAGCGATAATCCCTAAGAAATAGAATATAACTTGTTTTTGCCTGAGCAATTCCTTATAATTTTGTATCGTTCCCGCCTTCTCATCTTCCTTTAATTCTACTTTCGGGAATTTGACATAAGAGATAACCACTAACATGATGACAAAAACAATCGTAAAGATAAAATAGAGCGAGCTCCAAGGTAAGCTCTCCGGCGTTATCCCTTTGAGGAAACGGATGAAGAAGTCGTTTGCCGAATCCTCACCGGTTAATTTCCGCATAAGTCCGGCCAAGACGAACGGGCTCATGAAAGAAGCGGCCCCGAATACGATCTGGGCCAATACCTGATTAAAGGCATATTTTTTCTCTCCACCCGCCTCACGCATCAAAGGCAATATGATCACCTGTAGCATCGCCATGCCCAGACCGATAGCGAAAAGGGAAGTTAATACGATAGGGTAGGTCGGGAACATGACGAAAAGCCCCGCACCCAAAAACGCCAGACTGAAAGCGATCAATAAGGAAATCTTTCCCCCGAAACGCTCGATGATCATTCCTGCCGGGATCGACATGATGCCATATGCCAAGAAAAATGAGAACGGTAAGAATGCGGCCAATGTCAGGCTCAGCCCAAAACTATCGATAATCATCGGTAGCATAGGGCCTAATATATTGGTAACAAAAGAAATGACAAACCAAATACACAAGATGAGGAGTACGATCCAATTATTCTTATTCATGATAGATAGATTCAATGATTAAACACCAATGCCGCCGCCCCGAGGCATCCGGCCTTATTTCCTAATCGGGCAAGCTCGATAGTCGTGAAGTACGAGGTTTCCTTCATCACGTATTTCCCGACCTGCTCCCGTATATTGTCAATGTAGAAATCTCCGGATTCCGAAATGCCTCCGCCGATAATCACCTTTTGCGGAGCGAAAATGTTGATAAGGCTCGCTACGCCTAGGGACAGATTCCGGAAATGATCCTCCATAGCGAGTACGGCCTCTTTCTCCTGAGCTTTATAGCGCTCTACTATATATTTTCCATCGATACGGGAAGGTATCTCCCGTCCGTTCTTCTGCAATAATTGCCGATATAAGGTGATCAACGCACTTACGGAAGCGTGTGCCTCTAGGCAACCGGACGCTCCGCAAGTACATTGATTCCCATTCAGACCATGAATAATTAAGTGCCCAAGTTCGGTGCCCCGGTTCCGGTAGCCGCCATAAAGCCGGCCGTTCAAGAACAAGGCGCCCCCTATGCCGGTACCCACCGTCAGGAAAACGATATCGGAGAGACCTTTAGCCGCCCCATATATCACCTCGCCCAACCCCATAAGGTTTGCGTCGTTGTCGATGAATACCGGTAGATTAAATTCCGCTAACGCAAGATCCAATTGTTGGTTATCTAGTTCAGGAAGATTATTGGCAAAGAGAACCACCCCATTATCTACTACGGAAGGTACACCTATGCCAATTCCGTAAATCCCCCAATCCCGGGAACGGGCGTAGTCTGTCATTTTCCGTACGATACTTTTTATGGTATCGGATAATGGGCGTGGATTCTCTTTTGATTGTGTGGTTTCCGACGATTCGTAAAGAATGTCGCCATTCTGGTTCACAAGAGTATATTTTATGCTTGTTCCTCCAATGTCTAATGCGATAGCGTATTTCATGATAATTGTAAAAGCTTAATTAGAACTATGCGCCGCTTCCCTGTCGATCAGGCAAATCACGTTCGGGTGCAGCCACAATAAGGAGGCCGGCAACTCCGTCGAGATCTTCTGTTCAAGGAAAGCTTGAGTAATCTCCCTTTTCTTTATCCCGTTGATAAGAAGGATAATCAGGCGTGACTGAAAGATATTCGCCATGCCCAATGTCAGTCCGTATCCCGGTTTCTCCGTATCCCCGGCGATCATGGGATGTTGCAAGGATTTCTGGGACAGATGAGCCACATGGCAATTCGTATGTAAGGAAGGAGCCGGCTCGTTCAAGGCGATATGGCCGTTCATCCCTATTCCTAATATACAAATGTCGATAGGGCCTTTTTGATCCAGTATCTGTTGGATCCGCTCACATTCCGCCTCAGGGTTCTCCGGATCGCTTTGGAACGCTATATACCGGTCTTCCGGGATTTGAAGCGGACCTACGAAATAGTTCCGTAGATACGACTCGCACGTACCCGGGTGGTCCATCGGGATTCCTCCCCATTCATCAAGCTTTAGTACCGTGAATTGGGAGAATAATTCCGGTTGGCGACCGGCTTCCTCTACCAGCAACTCATACATCCGGGTAGGAGAGCCCCCAGTGGCGGCACAAAGCGTAAGTGCCTTGTGCTGCCCTAACTCTGAGGTAACAATCTCTTTTGCCTTAAGGCTTAATGCCTCATAAGATTGACAAATCTCTATTCTCATACGATTTTAGAGCTCTTTGATTCGGATATTGCGGAAGCAAACACCATAACCGTGGTCTTGCATACCGATGTAACCCGGTTGTTTTCCGCATTGTAGCATCAAGTCGTAAGCTTCCGGGCATTTCTCCGGACTCGTGCTGAACTTGCTGAACTTACTATGATCCACTAATGCGCGCCATACCGGTGTACCGAACTGGAATTCCAGCACTTTCACGTCGTTCATGTAATGGATCACGCGTTGGTTATAGACAACGATTCTCGTCTTGTTCCAGTTTCCGTACGGTTTTACGGGTTGTGGATCCGGCATAATCATGTCATATACGGCACCGGCCTGACGGTTACCGTCGCAACCTTCCCATGCGTCCGGCATATTCTCGTTGTCGAGTAACTGATATTCTGGGCTGGAGTAATAAATAGGTGTACCCTCAATTTCTTGCGCTGTATAGAAGATACCGCTATTACCGGCCTTGTCGATCTTCCATTCGATCTCGAAAACGAAATTTTTGAACTTCTTGTCGTAGATCAAGTCGCCGAAGCCCGTGTCTGCCTTATTGTCGCTACCTTTATAGGTGATCGATCCGTCTTCAACCACCCAACCTTGGGGTACATCCTGACGGCAATAGCCGCGCCATCCGTTCAAGGTCTTGCCGTCGAACATGGTGATCCACTCGCCTCCCGTAGGGATACCGTCGCTATCGAGGGCTTGGGCTTGGGCGGTTTGCGTTCCGGCATCGTTGGTATTACCGCCGGAGGTACATGACAGGGCCGACGCGAATAAGGCTACGGCCATAATACTGCTATAAATCTTTTTCATCGCTATTATGAATGTTTGTTGTTTGTTAGAAACTTGTTAGATAATTATTAGGAATTTGTTAGGTTCCTGTTAGGTTACCGTTAGATTCCTGTTAGCTTTTATAACTTCAGGTCTTCCCATCCATTGCGGTATTTCCGCTTGATGAATTGGTTCGCCTGCTCGAAATTGGTGATACGCATATTCGCTCCATCCCATAGGAAAGTCTTGTTTCTTCCCGGATAGATGAAGCCTTCACGCTCTCCGTAGATCGAGTCGTTATGTTTCACTTGTTCCCGGATATTATGGCTCCGTAAGATCAAGTTACCCATCAATACGGTCTCAGTCAACGGACCGGCGTATCCTTCGAACGGAGATTCTACGTTTGCCTTATCGTACCCTGCGATACAAGAGTCGATCCATGCCCAATAGTGGCCATTCGTACCCCCTTCGATACGTTTATATTTATGAGGAATGTTCACGTCTTTGTCGAATAAAGGTTTCTTGTTCGCCTTTACCCCCTTCGGCCAGAATCTTGGATCGGAACCACCCCAGCCACAAGAAGCCATACCTTTCGTACCTACGAATACGGTTGCGCCTTCTACGTCCATCATATCCAAGTCTCCCATCGTGCAGGTCATATCGGCATCTGGGTCGATCTCCTCGAAACGTTCCGGCATGATACCGCCGTCCATCCAATACAGACTCAAGTCGCTTCCGTCTTTCTTCTTGAATTTATAACGGATCGAGCTGGCTACCGGGCAACTTTCAGGATAATAGGCTTCTTCGAAGATACCGGAGTAAACATTGGTCGTGCTGCAAGAAACCTCGGTCGGATAACCTAATTGAAGCAATTTGAATGGAGGGCCGATGATGTGGCAACCCATATCTCCAAGAGCGCCTGTACCGAAACGCCACCAACCACGCCAGTTGAACGGAACCAAATTATCCACATAGTCTACATACTCCGCTGTTCCTAACCATAAATCCCAATTCAAGCCTTTAGGAACAGGCGGTTTCTGGTTCGGCCAAGGAATACCTTGTGGCCATACGGGGCGGTTGGTCCAGCAATATACTTTCTGGATGTCACCCAACAGATCTGCCTCGAGCCATTCACGAAGGGTACGCATACCGTCGCAAGAGTTACCTTGGTCACCCATCTGGGTCACGACCTTATATTTCTTGGCAGCCTCGGTAAGGATACGTGCCTCGTAAATATCGTGCGCGATCGGTTTTTGCAGATATACGTGCTTACCCATCCGCATAGCGCCGAAAGCTTGGATCGCATGGTTATGATCCGGGGTGGAGATACATACGGCATCGAAGTTCTTACCTTCCTTCTCGTACATCTCACGGAAGTCGTTAAAATACTTAGCTTTTGGATAGGTCTTGCGAGCGTCGACAGATTGACGGTCATCCACGTCGCACAGACAGGTGATCGCCGCGTTCTTATGCGGCGTATTCATTAAGCTACCCAAATCGGCGGCTCCCATACCGCCGCAGCCTATTTTTGCGATATAAAGCTTATCGCTGGGAGCTACATGTCCTAATCCCGCTACGGTAAAGCTGGGCAGGATCGTAAGGGCGGCAGCGCCTGTGGCTGCCATCCCAAGGAATTCCCTTCTAGAGATTCCAGTCGGACTGGATTGTTTATTTACCTCTTTCATAAATTTGTTCATATTATGATTAATAATTGAATTGGGGTCTAAAGAATTGATATTAAAAACAGACTGATATGATTAGAATGCCGGATATCCCGGGTTCTGAACCAAATTATTGTTCTTCTGCCAAGCCTTGAACGGGATCGGGAAGATCTTACGATATTCCGGAGTCTGTTTCGGCTTCATATATCTCGGTTTCAGATAAGTCCCGAAGCGGATCATATCTTGGCGGCGGACAAATTCGAATGCCAACTCATAACCACGCTCGTTATAAATATCATCTAATGTCACGCTCGTGTAATTATGATCGGAATTACCATAAGCCCTTTCCCGGATAGCGTTTACCAGACGAGTAGCTTCACCGAGATCCCCGCCCATGCGAACCAAGGCTTCCGCTTTCATTAGGTATACATCAGCCAGACGGAAAATAGCGATATCGTTCTCCATATTGGTATTTTGCATGCCTTTCTCATATACCCACTTATTGATACGTGCGCCGTCTTCTTGGTGAACTTCGCCCCACGGAGTTAAGTTACCGTCCGCATCGGTTTTCTCTGTTCCCGGTACCACATTTAAGTCGATCGTATGGATCAAGTCATGTCCTAGGGTCGTTTTCAAAATCTCTCCCGTGCTAGGGTCGATCATCGGGCCGATCAAGAACGAACCTTCGTAACGAGGATCTTCCGTATCAAATGTACGAACAAAATCCGGTTGGGCGTTGATACCGTTCCACATACCGCCGGTGAAACCTAATACATCGGGATCCAGATAATGTAATGTCCAAAGATGGATAGAGTTGCCCCACTCATCGGATGCCTTGTAGCAGATCGGGAGAATGATCTCTCGTGATACCTCGTTATGAACCTCGAAATTGGTTTTCCAATTCGGTTCGATGATATATTCGAGTTTCATGATCTCGTCGCACTGCTCCACAACACCTTTCCAGTTCGGTTCACCGATCCATTCCTCGGCGTTGAGGTACATCTTCGCCAATACCATGCGGGCAGCACCTTGCGTAAACTTACCGTAGCTGGCATCTGATACATCGGAGCGCAAGTTCGGGATGATCTCGGTTAATTCCTTAACCACATATTTATAAATGTCCGCACGGCTTGTGCTGGAGGGCAAGGAGGTATCTTCAAAATCTGTCACTAGTGGAGCGTTACCGAAGATATCTACGATTACATAATACCAGAAAGCGCGTAATCCTCTTAACTCGGACAAGTATTGAAGCTTAAGCTCATCGCTCATGGCTTCGCTTTTCTCTATAATATTATATACGGAGTTAACCGTAGTTAGGCCTCCCGTACAATAATCCCAGCAATTTTCTACAGAGTAAGAGTTCGGTTTCCAGCTATGCATACATTGTTCCATATACTGTCCACCGTCCCACCAGTCACCACCTACACGTGTCGGTGCCATCAAGATATCGGCTGTCATATCGGCCGCCCCCCAAGGACCGTCGTAGGCTAGCATATTTTTCAAAGATTGATATGCCGGAGCCATGATTGCGTTGATCTGCTTTTCCGTTGTCCCGAATTCGTCGGTAGGAAGTTTGTCGTATACGTTCTCGTCCAAATCCATGCAAGAGACAAGCGCTACCGGAGCGAGTACGGCACATATTATATTTTTGAATAATCTTTTCATGATCGTTACTGTTTATGTATTAGAAATTCAAGTTTAATCCAACAGAGAATGTGCGTGCCTTCGGATAAAATTCACGAGGTTCTACACCCGGGGTTAAACCGTCTCCTGAATCCATAGGGACTTCGGGATCAAGACCTTTATATTTCGTGATAACGAATAGGTTTTGTGCCGTGAAATAAACACGGATACCGTTCAAAGCTTTGATCTTATAACCTAAAGTCAAGTTGTCGAGACGCATAAAAGATCCTTTCTCTAAATAATAGTTGGAGAATCTAGGAGTTTCGCTTAACGTATAGGTCAATGGATCGTCCAGCGCATTCGTTCCCGGCAGGAATCCGGATTGAGCGTATGCCATGCGGGTCGCGTTCAATATATCATTACCGATCGTTCCACGCAAGAAAAATGATAAGTCAAAATTCTTGTAACGGAAAGAGTTGGTGATACCGTAAGTCAATTTCGGCTGTGCGGAACCGATGTAGTCGTAATCCGCCGGATCGGAAATCTCGCCGTCGCCGTCTTTATCTACCAAGATATATCTACCGTTCTCGTCAATACCGTTACAAACCAAACCGTAGAATTGTCCGATAGGGCGTCCTTCTTCCAATACGTGCGTACCACTGGAGCTTCCACCCCGGATGAATACGTCACCTAATAAGATCTTATCCATCGTGAATACATCGTTGGATAAACGAGTTACCTCATTTTCATTGTGAGCCAAGTTCAAGGAAATGTTCCAGTCGAAATCCTTTGTGCGGATAGCGTCTGCGTTCAAACTCAGCTCGATACCCGTATTACGCATATCACCTACGTTTGCCATGATCTTATTATATAAATAAGGAGGGGTTGGTACCGGATAGGTATAAAGCATGTCAGAGGTCTTTTTGTTATACCATTCGATACGACCTCCTAGGCGGCTATCCAATACGGAGAAATCAAGTCCGATGTTCAACATCGCTGTTTGTTCCCATTTTAGGTCCGGATTGGCGTTCTGGCTGATCTTATAAGAAGGCAACCAAGAACCGGTATCATAATATACACCATCTGTGCCGTAAAGCTCGAGGGTTTTGTAGGGGTCCAATCCTGTTTGATTACCAGTGATACCATAACCGACACTTAACTTTAAGTCGTTAAGCCAGTTTACTTTTTGCATAAATGATTCTTGGGTGATATTCCAACCCACGGAAACGGAAGGGAAGGTACCCCATTTGTTATTCGTTCCAAATTTGGAAGAACCATCCCGGCGTACGGTAGCTGTCAACATATATTTCTCATTGAAGCTATAATTGGCTCTTGCGTATAAAGAGATCAGGCGACTTTGCCATTTCTCAGACTCCGCATCTCCGGGGTTCAGGTTTTGTCCTGCGGCCAAATTGTTAGCGCCTAATAAATCAGTGACGAAACCACGGGTCTGTACGTGAGTCTCCTCATAGTTCTCCTCTTCCCAAGAATAACCGATCAAGGCATTGATCTTATGCTTATTGAACTCGGCCGAGTAATTGGCGGTCCATTCCATCAAATCCTTATCACGCAATCTCGACCAACGTTCGGCCTTACCGCCATCGTTGTAGCCGGCTTGAGACTCGATGCTACTGTATTTACTCTCATCTTCCGTGTTCCGGCTTTTAGCTAAAAGAACTTTAGCCTCTAAGCCATCGATAATCGTATAACCGACATCAGCGGTTCCATAGAAATTATTGATGCGGTTCTTATGTGTATTCTCTTTCTGGTTACGTACCGGGTTTCCTTGGTCGTATTCACGTGTGTCGAACCAAGATCCATCCTCTAGCTTAACCGGACGTACGGGAATCATATTGTAGGCAAGCAAGAAGTTTGTCGTATTTGTCGGTGCGTTATCCGTAACGGTAGCCACGCCGGTGATGCTTACTTTCAAACGATCCTCCAGCGCACGTTGGGAGAATTGGAAACGGGCGTTGTAACGGTTCATGGAGTTATCGCATGCGATACCTTCACGTTGCATATAAGAAAGGGAACCTCTATAGTTATGGTGTGAACCACCTCCTGATAAAGACACGGCATGATCCTGTTGGAAACCGATTCTCGTGATCTCGTCGAACCAATCCGTGTTCGCTCCCATGTCAAAATCCTTACCATCCTTACCCGGGGTAGAGGAAGTATAGCTACGCCATTGGTCCGCCGTCAGCAGATTCGGCTTGTTGGCCAAGGTAGATACACCGAACGCTCCATTATAAGCGATGGTCGGTTTGCTGGCGTAACCTTTCTTCGTAGTGATAAGGATAACACCACCCGCTGAACGGGAACCATAGATAGCGGCTGAAGACGCATCTTTCAAGATAGAGATAGATTCGATATCCTGCGGATTAACCGTAGACATGTCCATGCCCGGTACATTATCGATAACAACCAACGGACCTTGGTCCTTTTGCAAGGTTGACATACCTCTTAATTGAATCGTCGAGTTGCCCGTTACGTCGCCGGAACCCGTATTGATCGTTAAACCTGCCACCTTACCTTGTAACAAATCCGCTGCGTTACGAGTCAGACCTTGGTTGAAATCCTCAGCGGTCACATTGGTGATAGAACCGGTAATCTCACGTTTTGTCTGTGTACCGTAACCTACTACGACTACCTCGTCCAGTTTTTGAGTGTCCTCTTTCAGGTTTACATTGATCTCGTTTTTGCCGCCTACCGGTTGCAACTGTGTCATGTAACCGATATAGGAAAACTCAAGGGTCGCGTTTGAGGATACTTCCATCATGTATTTACCGTCCAGATCCGTAATCGTACCGTTGGTCGTGCCTTTCTCGACAACGTTAGCGCCGATAATAGCGTTTCCTTCCGCATCTTTAACGACACCGGTAATACGTTTTTTAGTTTGCTGGGCGACAATGTTTTTATTAAATACATTGATATTCCGTCCTTCGATCGAATATTTCAAACTCGTGTTGCGTAGTGCTTGCGATAAGATATTTTCTATGGACTTATCGGTTGCGTTCACGCTCACTTTTACGTTCTTTACGTCAGAATCCACATAGAAGAATAAGAAATCGCTTTGTTTTTCTATAATAGCGAATAGATCGGTTAGCGGGGCCTGATCTGTCTTCACGGAAATCGTTACAGATTGTGAATAGGAATTAGTCGCTACCGCTTGGAACAGTGTCAAGAAAAGTAAAATAAAGGACATTTTTAGGACCGAGAGCATTTTTTTTAAGTCTTCGGACCTAAAAGACCTATAATACGAAACATTTTCCATATTTTTGTACTGATAAAAGGTTGATAATATGCGTCTGCCACAAAATTTGGTCGTGGAGTAGCAGAAGCAGGAATTAATTCTTTTTAATGGGGCCGGCTGTATTTTTGCAGCCGGTTTTGTTTTTTTGAAAGATATGATCCGTGTTATCTCATAGGCATTGCTTGTTTTTTTAAGATGTGTTGATATTTTTATTTTATTGAATATAGTAAGTTCCATCTCTTTGTGACCATTTGATCGGCAAACTGCGAGATATTACTTGTAAAATCTCCTTTAAAGATTGATCCTCGCTGAATGTTCCGGATACAGTGACATTCGGGTCCAGCAATCTCTTGTTTTCTATATGGATCGGGATCTCGTATCTTTTCTCAAGCTCATTCAGCAAGGTACAAAGCGCTATTGATTTATACTTTAGCAAGCCGTCTTTCCATGCCAGATTTTCTTTTGCGTTGACGGATTGGATATCAATCTTGTTCGTTGAACGGATGAATGTAAGTTGCTGGTCGGGAGCGAGTAAGACTTGTTGTGTCGGGCTTTCGAAACGGATAGACCCTTCCAGCAGGACGGCTGTGATCTGATCCTTCCCTTTATCGGCTTTTACACTAAAGGTCGTTCCTAATACCCGTATGGAGGCATTTCCCATATCGACGATGAAAGGTCTTTCCGGATTTTTCGCCACCTCGAAATAGGCTTCTCCTTCCAAATTAACCTTTCGCTGATCCGTACCGTATGCGTCAGAGTAGGTAAAGCGACTATTCCGGTTCAAAATGATCTTCGTACCATCATCCAATGTAAAATGAGATTTATTTTTATCGGTTATATAGGTATAGAATTGCTGAACCTTCCCTTCCCGGGTATTTAAGTGCGTCGTAGCGAAAAACAGAACAAGAAAGGCGATTGCCGCCGCAATGGGAGTAGCGATGAAACGGATCAGCCTCAATCTCTTTTGCCTGCTTTGATCGTCGATCTTCTTTCTCAAATTATCGAGGGACACATTAGGCATTAAGGAATGGCTGAACGAGACTTCCGCATCCCAATAACTCTTTAGCAACCGAAATTCTTTTTTGTTCTTTTCGTCTGCGTTCAGCCATTCGCTCAGCGAAAGAAAATCTTCCGAGGAGCTGTTGCCACTTAATATCCTTGTGATAATATGATCTATGCTATTCTCCATTTTAAGTTGTTTCTATACTAATAGTCGCAACCAAATTTGAAAACCCTTAGTGGGAGCATAGATTTTTTACTTATTTTTTTCGTAGCTCATACACGAGTTCTTTGTATTCGGGGATCGCGTTGAATGAGGGGCATTGTTTGATCCATTCATCCGGCGAGATCGTCCCGTCTCCGTTTAAGTCCTCCGAGAGATCCCGGTGCCCACAGACCCATGAGCCGGGAAAGCAGATTAAGAGATGCCGGATCAAACGTAACAACGAGGTCTTTTGAGCCTGTGTGCGGGTATCCCGTGGCTGTCCGGTGATGTCCAGTCCACCCTCGTAGCAAATCCCGATGCTGTGTTTGTTGTGTCCTCTCGCATGAGCCGGAATTTGCTCTAGCGGGCGCAGGTTCACCACTTCTCCCGATTTACGGATGTAGAAGTTGTAACCGGCACGGAGGAATCCCCGTGCCTTGTGGTCACTCTCCAGTTGCTTCGGGCTATAGTCCGTATTCTCACGGGTTGCCGAGCAATGAATCACGATCAGGTCAATTTTTCTCATATCTCGTCCGGGCTTTCGCTATCAGAACCTGCGCTCTTTTTCGTAACCTCCAGAGGCTCGAAATTCACCTCATTGCGGGTAGTCCGCAGGGCCGAGCCCGGGAAAAAGATAATACGTGCCCCCTTTATCTTGGTGGCGTCGAAGTCCTCGGGCGTATTCGTTCCTTCGGAGTTAATAGACATACGGAAGTTTCCAAATTCTCCCAATTGCACCACGTTGCCGGAGGAAAGTTCCAGATCCATCGCCCAGTTTAATGAATCGAGCACCGCTTTCACGTCCGCCGACGAAAGCGTGGAGCGAGAGCAAATCAGTTTACATAATTTGTTGAGGTCCGAAGTCCCCGACGTTTTAGCGATCGCGTAGTTCTTTACTGAGTCTTTCTCTGCGCCGTTCAATACCTTACGCTTTACTACTTTAAATTTCACTGCCATAATTTTGAATTTTAAAAGGTTAATTACTAATGACAATGCAAAGATAGAGCCTCTGAAAAACGGGAATCGGCGAGTGTCGGTGAGTGTCGGGATATGTAAGTAGTAGTCGGTTTACTTGTTATTCTGGTTTTTTATTACGTAATTTGCGTTGCGTGAATTGCGTAATGCAAATAAGATGCTGAATATGAATAATCCTTTTTTAATAGTTGGTTATCAAGGTCCAGAATATTTTTGTGATCGGGAGAAAGAGACAGAAGTGATTTTATCCGCTCTTCATAATGGGAGAAATATCACGTTGGTAAGCCCTCGCCGTATGGGAAAGACCGGTTTGATCAAGAATGTTTTTTATACGCTACAAGAAAAGGAGAAGAATGCCAAGTGCTTCTACTTAGATATTTTCTCTACTCAAAATTTGCGTGAGTTTGTCGCTTTGTTGGGAAGGGAGATCTTAGGTAAGCTGGATAGTCTCTCTCAATCTACGCTGAAGACCTTGCTTTCTTTTTTTAAGAGTTGCCGTCCCGTGATAACAATGGATGAGTTATCGGGCATTCCGTCTGTATCCTTGGATATCGTCCCTTCGAAAGAGGAGGAGACGCTGAAGGAGATTTTCGACTACTTGCGGCAGTCTGGAAGAGAATGTTATCTGGCTATTGACGAGTTCCAGCAAATCATGGAATATCCGGAGAAAGGGGTGGAAGGCCTATTGCGTTCTTATATTCAATTTTTGCCGAATGTTCATTTTATCTTTTCGGGGAGTAAAAAGCACTTGATGGAATATATATTCTTCTCAATCAAGCGCCCCTTCTATCAATCCACCCAAAAATTATTTTTAGACAAGATCAGCAAGGAGGTGTATTTTTCCTTTGCCCATTCTTTCTTCGAGAAGGAAGGGAAGGAGCTTCCGGAAGAAATATTTGATAAGGTGTACACATGGGTAGATGGGCATACTTGGTATGTGCAATATCTTTTGAACCGTCTCTTCGCTTTACCGGAAAAAACACTTTCTCCGGAGCTTCTTGATTCTCTCATGATGGAGATCTTACGGGAAGAAGAATATACCTACCAGACTTATTTCCAATTGTTGACATTTAATCAAATCCAGCTATTGAAAGCGATCGCCAAGGAAGGGATCGTCCGGGAGGTCAATGCTGCCGCCTTCATCAAAAAGTATGATTTGAAGGCGGTGAGTAGCGTGAATACTTCCTTAAGGATATTAATAGATAAGGAGTTTATATTGAGGCAACCGGATGGGTATATCGTGTATGATAGGTTCATGTCTATTTGGCTCAGCCGGATATGACAACGGATGAAAAATATTTAGTTGACACAGTTTGCTCGTACTACCAAAAATTATTCCTTAATATTACGATGGGATTATCTTCTTCTGCCAATTTCTGGAGATCTTCCCTATACAATAGTTCGTTAAGTTTTGAATTAACAAATAAAAAGTAGGTCAAGTCCTCCCGATTCATTATATTAAGGGTTTCCACATCCTGAAAAAATGAATCTGAACGAACTTGACCAACATTTAGAGCTAATAAATAGTGTGCTGCTTAAATCTGCGGTAAAGCTAAACAAATGGCGTGAGAAGTTTATGCTTGAAGTCCTACTTTTATATTTGATTATCCCCGGGCGGATTAATTTCCTTCAACCGGGTCGTTATGGTCGCTTTGGTGAACAACGCTATCGGACCTTCATGCCTGCTTCCATCCGGAAGCGGTTCAAACACCGCCGATAAAAACACCGGAGCAAGTTACATACACATTAATAGACTGGTATCTACATGTGCCGTGTACACGCAAGGAAACACTTCAGCGACTGGCAAACTATGTGGTTGCGGATACCTACTTCTCCAAATCCACCTTTGTGGATGGCGCACTCGAAATGGGATTTCATGTAATCAGCCGATTTAGAGATGACGCCTATTTCCGTTATCTCATCACGGAAGAGCCTACAGGTAAAAGAGGGCGGCCTAAATTATATGACGGGAAAATCGAGATGGAGCACTTGGAAGAGGGCAGATTTGAAATCATCAATTTGGAGAATGGGCAAGGACGTATTCTTTCAGCGGTAGTGCATTCACTTTTTGTTCTTTAAGTGCCCGGTTGTCGATAGCATCTCAATGGGATAGGGTTGGTATCTCAAAGGGATAGGTTTGTAAAGTCAATGGGATAGAGGTGTTGTCTCAATGGCTTTACGGCCGTGTCCCATTGACTTTTTTGTATCCCGTATT
>NZ_QTMJ01000026.1:0-78261 GCF_003635485.1 Parabacteroides sp. AF19-14
TGACTTTACCACCGTTTCCCATTGAGATACTATCGCAAACCAGACACTTCAAGGACGGAAACTCATTCCCCGAAAAGAAACTTACAATCCCGTTCGGCCGCCGGTCTCGTCCAATCCTGCGGGATCATTTGCCATTGGTTTAAAGGTTGTGGGCTAAGTACGCCCTTTTCCTTTATATATTGAATCATATAATAACGGAGGTCTTTATCGGTCGAATGAATGATACGACTCTTTAACTCGTCTTGGGGAATACCGGCCCCTTTCGTCAATAACTCACCTCCTCCATTACCTCGGTAAGAGTTGAGAGCTACTTTATACGTTTTATTCTCGTCGAAAGGCCTGTTATCCGCCATTTTCAAGATCGTAATCTTCTCACCCTCTGGTTTCGTTACGTCCACGGTGTAAATGATACCAGCTGCGGAGTCAAAGTTAAAACTGAAGTTGACGAATGAGACATAATTCTCCTGTCCTTTCTTTCTCTCTTTCAATAATAAGACATGATCGTCCGGAGATTTCATCCGGTTGGTCCACATAGCGTATGATTCCTCCAAGAAACCTTTGATCTCGGCTCCCGTCAAATTCATCGTATAAAGCATATTCTCATATTTGTAAAGACTGAACATATCGCTGATCGTGATATCCCCTTTATCTATTTTTGCGTCAAAGGATAACGGGGCGGCAAAAGAGACGTCCGCACCAGTCAACTCCAATTGTAAAGAGTGAATAAAATCAATAAAAGCGGATGGCCCAAAGTAAGCGGGACGGGTCGCAATACTCTCCGTAAAAGTTCCCACCTTCTCGGAGACAAAATCATTCACCGCTTTGTATTGCGGAGCGAATTTCTCCATAAACTCCTCGCTAGGCTCCAACTTATCCACATCCGTCAAAACACCCGATACTTGTTTGTCCAAAACCTTTCCATGCTCCATCTTTAACACGACATCAACGGAACCGACTACACGCCCATTACTTGCCGGATTTATCAGTAACACGGAATCTCCCTCGATATTCGCCACCTTACCACAATACCGGCGATGATCATGCCCCATCATAACCACATCGAAGCCCGGAATGCGCTGGGCAACCTCCATCGACGCATCCTCACGGTACTTGCCGGACATGGTACGAGCCTCATTTCCCGCATGAAAGATACCTACCACAACATCCGGTTTCTCCTTCTCCTGAATGATCTTCATCCATTTACGGGCCGTCTCTTCCATATCGGCGAAATAAAGACCTTGCCACAGAGTCTCCGGTAACCATACAGGAATGGCCGGAGTAATCATCCCCAGTACAACGATCTTCACACCATCACGCTCAAATACCTCATAGGGCTTTAAATAGTTCTCCCGGTCGGAGGTACGGATAATATTGGCACCCAAGATAGGGAAATCACATTGTTTGATCCAACGATCGAAAACGGCATGGCCAGCCTCTACATCATGGTTACCCATATTTCCCGCATTGTACCCCATATAATTCATCATGGCGGAAGCTATATGCGTAGAGACCGTATCCATGAAATTGTAATAATACGCCGAAGGTTGTCCTTGCAAGATATCGCCATTATCCAATAGCAAAAGGTTATCGCCATACGCCCGGCGTTCTTCTTGCACGAACGAATATACCCGTGCCAGACTTCCTCCCCACTCCCGCTGCTCGATAAAATTATACGGGAAGAAGTTTCCATGGATATCACTGGTTTCCACTAATTTCAACTTTACTTCCTTCGTTGTCGCCGACAGACCGAGAGCGACCAGCAGCAATAAGGCAATTGAATAAACTCGTCTCATATAAGGATTTTAGATAGATTAATGACGCAAAGATAACGAAATAACCTGTTCGCCCGGTTTCAACGGGATTTCTTTTCCATTCCAGATAAATATACCCGTAGTACCTTCCGGCAAGACCAGACGGGCGGTTCCCTCACCTCTTTCATTCAATTTATAAGCGGCGGTCACGCTTCCAAGCGGATGTGGGATCGTACCGGAAACCTCCTTCAGTTTTCCCAAAGACGGAGCGATCCGTATCTTCCTAAATCCGGGAGCATCGCTATCTATCCCCAACAAGATCCGGTAAAACTCGATATTCGGACTGGCTCCCCAAGCATGGCAATCAGAACGGGATGGCTCCGGCATCTCTGCCCATGTGGTCAATCCCAACGCCATCTGATCCCGCCATATTTGTAAGTTATCCAAGAACTGATCCCCTAAACCGGAAGCTTTCAACGCTTGATTCAAGTAATAACGGAAATATATCGTACACTGGATCAAGCTCGTATCCGCCAAGGTTTGGTTCATCACCTTTACGGCCTCCTCCCCTTTCGTAACCCCAGTCAAGATCGCCAAGGCGTTCACATGCTGGGAATAGCTGCGATGATCCTGCGTATCGGCGAATAGATTACGGGCAGCGTCCCAATATTTCGGGCGGATCGTCTTACGCATCTCGGTAGCGATCTTCCGGTAATGATCCGCCATGGCAGGGAGGCCGATCGCTTGTTCCATCTCCGCCGCAAATTCCAAGGTCATTATATACATCAAATCTTGGAGCGCCGAGTTTCCCTCTTTCTCCCGTATCGGCTCGCCATAATCAAAACCGGCCGCCCAATCCACGAAGAACCAATGAGGAACGTACGACAAACTATAATCCGGCTTCAACCATTGCTCGTACCACGACAAAACCTGACGGTAAGCGGGAAGCAAGGTCTTCATGTATGCCTCATCCCCACGGTACATCCAATAATCGTGCCCCATACAAATCCACCAGAGAGAGAACGAGGATATAAACTGATGTACGCTAGACGGATATCGGCTCATCGTAATCCCTTCCGCCACCATGGACTGCCGTCCTTGCTCTAGGGCATTCTTCACCATATAAGGGTCTGATGTATTATACATGGAAATCATTGCCTGTATGCGTGTATCCCCGAAATATTGCAGTTGCTCGTAATACGGGCAGTCCATATACGTCTCATTGGCGCACAGACGGGCGGTACGCCATCCTATCTCGAGCATACGGCCCAGCTCCTCATGTCCCGGAGCGGAGAAAGCGGTCTCGTTACGGAAAGGATAGGCGGAGAAAGTCCCATACATATCCTCGATCACCAAAGGCTCGGAAGCCGTCTTCACTTTCAACTCCACATATCTCCATGTACGCCACCACAGGGAGGTGAAGAGACGATTATCTCCCCCATCAGCCAGTATCTTATCCCCGTACCCGATAAACTGCTTATCCGTCAACTCGTCCCGATGTCCCTTGCCATTCAACGCATACGATTTAGTGGTCGATTCCTCTTCTTGCTTATAGAGGGCTTCCGAATAACCGATATGGATCTCGGCCTCCTTTCCTTTGCTGAAGGCTAAGGAGAAATAACCCGTCGTCAGGTAATCATTATCCAGAAGCAAGCGGACCTCCGTATTCGCCGGGATCGTCAAAGCTTTTGGCCAGTAAGGAAATCCTTGCGGGCATTCGATCCCTTCCGACCGGCGGAGCTTGGCCAGCCGCTCGATCCGGCTGTCCATCGGAGGTATCGGGCTAGGAACCAGCAACCGTCCCGGGTAATCTCTCGATCCTTTCGTGGCACCCTCCATACCCCGTACGGCCTTCTCCCATTTCCTGTCGTCGTAATCCGGTTGTTCCCAGCCCCAAGGATAAGCGGAGGCTTCCAGTTCCTCGCCCGGGCCAGCCACGTAATACCCCAATACCTGCCATTCGGTCCAAGGAGCATACGCCTTATTACGCAGGCAGACCCAAGTGGTATCCGTATTTACCACCGCCTCATGCCCCGTATTGCCTTGCAGGATAAAACCCGTCTGATCGTAACTGATCTGGGCAACAGGTTTCCGCTCGGCATAATTCCAGACAACGGAGGCCAGCGTATTCTTCCCTTTCCTCAGATAAGGAGCCAGATCCACCGTCTCGAAACTCCAGTTATAGATATCCCCACGGGCCGGGCCCAAGGATACCAATTTCCCGTTTACATATAATTTATAACGGTTATCGGCGGAAACATGGACGATAAACCGGGAAGGAACCACCTCCAGATCGAACGATTTACGAAAATGATAGACCCCATATACATTCGGGGCCTCACCCGGGTAGGAGATCCAACGGGCTTTCCATCGTCCCTCGAAAAGAGAAGGATCGATCTTCTCCTGATTATACCCTTTCAGGCTAATCTGGGAGGAAAGGGAGAAGGCTTGAAACACAAAAAGCAAAAGGAATAAATAGGTTTTCATACAAACACGGTATTATTTGAGATTAACGATCCGAACAAAGGTACAAAAAAAGAGAAAGCGCCAAAAGAACTTTTGCCTTTTGACGCTTTCCCTCACCATATACCGGATGCCCGGTCCTCCATTAGAAGAATATCTCCGGCTCCCTGCGCGCGCTAAAGTTCTTATGGAGCATCGCCGTGTAAGGAGTATCGAAAGTACGTGCGCCCTCGGGACACTCTTTCACGCAGGCGCAACATTTGATACATAGGTTCGGGTCGCTATACATACCCTCGTCTGCCAAGGATATCGCATGCGTAGGACACACATCCACGCAATACTCACATTGCGTACATAAATCGTTATCCGTAACAGGAGCTTGAGGAGTGGAAGGGCCTTTCACCCGATACGGGAAATTACCTTTCACCTCCAAGGTGGACAAGCATTCCACGCAGGAAACCTTCTCCAGCTCCTCGATAATCTTTTTCCCGAATTCCGTAGCCTGATTAAGATCCGACTCGTCCGGACGCCCCTCGGCAATGGGCATCCCCTTGCGGCTGAAAGAATGCTCGCCGATAAACGCTCCGGCAGCCACAGGTACGAACCCCTGCTCCGACACTAAATCACAGAGCTCTTTCAAGGCATCCTCATAATCCCGGTTCCCATACAGTACCACGGGGACTACCGGCGCATGGTGGGTAGAACGGAACATGCGAAAACGTTCCATGGCAGTCTCCGCCACACGGCCACCGTATACAGGAGCGGCTATAATCGTCAGCTCATCATCAATATACTCTTCCATATCCAGACTCTCACAAGTGACATCCGACTCGGACATCGAAGTGGCACCCATTCCTTCCGCTATCGCGTAAACGATCTTGGCGGACGTGTGTGTCGGAGAAAAATAAATTAAATGTATGTTACTATATTTCATGATTCTTATTTTAACGCACCCTCTATTTTAGTCATTAACTCAGCAAATTCCTCATCGGTATAGCCTTTGCTCGTATAAATGATCTTCCCGTCTTTTCCGACCAAATAGCCACGAGGGATCAAGTTCTTGGCGAAAGCGCCGAAAATAGCCCGGTCCTTATCGGGATACAAAGGAAAATCGAAGCCTTTTTTCTCGTTATATTTCTGTAGATCGGCATCGGAATGCTCACGCCCGATCACCAAGAGAACGAAGTCCTTGTTGTTCTTGTATTTGGGCCAGAGGGTTTGTTGGACAGCGGCCAATTCTTTTTGGCAGGGAGGACACCAAGTGGCGAAGAAATTCACGAGGATCACTTTTCCCTTTAACGAAGCGGACTGCAACTTACTCCCGTTGTCGGAAACAATCGTAAATGACGGCATGGTATCACCGACCTTCACGATATCGGAATTATCCTCCTGAGCTTTGCCTACGAAAGCCAATAACGCTAGTAAACTAGCCAATAAATACTTCTTCATAACCTTAATCATTTCTCGTTTAGGATTCAGCGACAAAGATACATTAAAATTCTCATCAAACCGCATAATTCTAAGGCTTACGAAAGTTCTACGGTGCCGTACCTACCCCTCGACAACGCCTACGGAGTTTTTTCGATGCTGTACCTACCCCTCGACAGTGCCTCCAGAGTTTTTTTGATGCCGTACCTACCCCTCGACAGCTCTTCTAAAAGTTCTAGGGGGTTAGATGTTAAAAAAAACGTACGTGAAACCCGGAGATGTCACGTACGCTGATATCATGCAAACCCGGAGAAAGATTTACCGCAGACTTTGCGCTAAGTCATAACCGGCTTTCAACGCCTTTAGGTTCATATTAACTATATCCTCGCCCTTACGACCGAATATCTGACGGATTCCCGCCTCGATCTTATCATACTCGATCCCGATAAATGGGGCAGCTGCACCCAACATCACGATATTGGCGGCACGGACAGAACCCGCTTCCTTGGCGATCTCCTCCACGTCCAATACGACCTTGTGAGGGAGCTTGTCCAACTCGGCGTTCACTTTCTCGATCTCCGGATAGTTCGGGATGTTCACGAACGGACGGGAGTTCGTCACCAGCCAACCCTCTTTCTTCAGGTAAGGCAGATAACGCAAGCTCTCCATCGGTTCCAAAGAGATGATCAAATCGGCGTGGCCCTTCGGGATCAAGTCCGAGGCGATCGGCTCGTCGGAAAGACGCAGGTTAGACTGCACGTCTCCCCCCCGTTGACTCATACCGTGTACTTCCGCTTGCTTCATATACAGACCTTCTTTTAAGGCAGCTTCTCCAATAACGGCGGCGATAGAAAGGATACCCTGTCCTCCTACGCCTGATAGTATAATATCTGTTTTCATTTCTTGCTTGCTTTTTTCTTTCTGGTTAATGTCTGGATACACTCACGGCGAGGGATCAATACGGATACGCCCTTGTACTCGATTTCCTCACGGATGATAGACTTCATCTCCTCGAAGTTCTTTTTTAAAGGAACCATCACACGGATGTGAGCCGGGTCCACACCGATACCGGCGCAGATAGATTCCAGACGTCCCGTTCCGGCGGAATCCTGCCCTCCGGTCATGGCCGTTGTCTCATTATCGGAGATAACGATGGTGATATTCGTGTTCTCGTTCACGCAATCCAGCAAACCAGTCATACCGGAATGGGTAAACGTAGAATCGCCGATCACGGAGATAGCCGGGAATACACCCGCGTCGGAAGCACCCTTCGCCATCGTGATAGAGGCCCCCATATCGATACAAGAATCGATCGCACGGAAAGGAGGCAAAGCTCCCAAGGTATAACAGCCGATATCGCCAAACACCTTAGCCGTACCGTTATACTCGGCGATCACCTCGTTCAAGGCCTCATACATATCCCGGTGTCCACAACCTTGGCACAATGCGGGCGGACGTTGCTCAACCACCTCGGGGATCGCATAATAGCTCTGGATCTCCTTACCCAAGGCTTTGCCTACCGCATCTGGCGTAAGCTCGCCGTCACGCTGAAGCGTACCGTCCAGACGGCCATGAACCGTCACGCCCTTCCCCAAGAAACCCTTCAATTGCTCCTCGACAACCGGATACCCCTCTTCCAGCACCAAGATCTCCTTACACTCGCCAACGATCTTCTCCACTTGCTTTCTCGGAAGCGGATACTGGGAGATCTTCAATACGGGATGCTCGAAACCGTCCGGATAATTCTCGGAAAGATAATTGAAAGCGATACCCGTCGTGATGATACCCAAGTCTTTATTCGGGGCATCGAAATACTTATTATATGCGGAATTCTCGGAAGCTTCCGTGAAAGCCTCTTGAGACGCCAGCAAACTCTTGAAACGTTTACGGGCCAATGCCGGGAGTAAGATAAAACGTTGGCGACCGTCTTCCGGACAATTCATCCGGTTCTCCGGCTTCAACGGGCTGGTTACGACACCGGCACGAGAATGCGCCATACGGGTCGTTACACGCAGCAAGATAGGATACCCTAATTTCTCGGATAACTCGAATCCATGATATACCATATCATAAGCCTCTTGCTGGCTGGATGGCTCAAACATCGGGATCATGGCGAAATTGCCATAAACACGGTTGTCTTGCTCATTCTGGGAAGAGTGCATGGATGGGTCGTCGGCCGTAAGGATGATCATACCTCCGTTGATACCGCTCATAGCGGCGTTCATAAAGCAATCGGCGGCTACATTCAAACCCACGTGCTTCATGCAGCAAAGCGCACGTTTACCGGCATAGCACATACCCAAAGCGGCTTCCATGGCGGTTTTCTCATTTGCGCTCCAGCGACAATGGATACCTCTTTCCTTCGTTACCGGAGAACCTTGGATATATTCTGTGATTTCAGTAGAAGGGGTTCCCGGGTATGCGTACACCCCGGAGATTCCAGCGTCTATAGCGGCTTGCGCTATGGCCTCGTCCCCCAAAAATAAATGTTTTTCCATGTGTATCTGTTTTCTTAATATTGACTATTCACACTATTTAGCTGCCAAAGGTAATGAAAAATGTTCAATTTAGAATGAGAGACTTATGATTTATACTAGATCCATTACCGTATCCGGCGCCTATTCAACTCCGCCCGATACCGGTTGGCATTGCGGTTATGCTCCGCCAACGTCACGGCGAAATTATGCCGTCCCGAGAAATCCTCCTTAGCGCACATGTATAAGTATTTATGTTTCGTATGATTCAATACGCTATTCAAGCCCTTGATAGTAGGAATCCGTAGAGGACCAGGAGGTAGGCCCGCATATTTATAGGTATTATAGGGAGAATCTATTTCCAAATGCTCAAATAAGATACGTCGCAAAGAAAAATCCCCCACCGCGAACTTTACGGTAGGGTCTGCCTGTAAAGGAATACCAGCATGAAGGCGGTTGATATAAAGGCCCGCCACGATTGGATATTCGTCCGATGCCGCCGTCTCCTCTTCTACGATAGAAGCCAAGATAGATACCTCGACTGGAGTAAGCCCGATCTCCTCTGCCTTTTTCAATCGTTCCGGTGTCCAGAAAGCGTCATATTCACGCTTCATGCGACGTATAAATTTATCCGCGGATATATTCCAATAAATCTCATAGGTATTAGGAATGAAGAGGGCATTGATCGTTTCCGGGGTAAAACCTAAAGAGTCGCAATACACAGAATCATTCAATAAACACAGGAGATTTTCCTTCCCGAACATCAATTGATCACTTATACGTTCCGCCAAATCTTCCTTGAAACGGACATTATTAAAAGTAACCCGGGCCGCTACTTGATGTCCTCTCCGCAAGTCATTCAATAAGGTTAAATTACTCATGCCGGGCTTCACGGCGTATCGACCGGTACGCATGGACGCAGGATACTTCAACAATCCACTCAATTGCTTAAAGCTACCGATACGGAGACAGTTCGCCGAATCCCTCAACTGCCGGCAAAGATCATCAAAATCCTTTTTATCATCTATATAGACATAGACCGTCTTATCCGGCTTAAAATTCGGAGCCCAAGCCAAACGGTACACCCAAAAGCCTCCACCGCCTATCAAAACAACGAGAATCGCTATCAAGGCGATAATTATCGGGCGCCTCGATAAAATTTGTTTGTTCAAATCCATGAATAATCTATTGAATATCAGAATAAGGCACAAAAGTAGTATCTTTTTTCGAAAAAAATGATGTGCAAAGCCTTGTTTATTTAAAATTATAGTTCTACCTTTGCATCGCAATTCTAAGGAAGAAGCACAGAACACACAAGGAAGTGTGGGTGAGTGGCTGAAACCACCAGTTTGCTAAACTGACGTACTCGTTAGGGTACCGGGGGTTCGAATCCCCCCGCTTCCGCAAAGAGCCAACTAATAAATTTATTAGTTGGTTTTTTTGTTTTTAAGCCAACCGAATTAAAGTGTTTCATATATTTGTCATATTTGAACTTATCGTAAGTCGATCTGTTATTAAAAGGAGATAATTAAATATATACATTATGACAATTGCTTTTATCCGAACATATAACAATAAGCAAAACTCCGAGGTCCAAGAAGCTGTGATCCGGGAATTTGCAGAATCTCAGAAGATAGAGATCGGGAAGTGGGCTAAAGAGGTGGGAAATAGTCCTCGTGCGAACCGCAGACTGGAAAGTATTGTCAAATCTTTAAGTCCCGGGGATGAGATACTTGTGTCCGATATATCCCGTGTGAGCCGTAAGATGATCGAGATCATCCATATCATTTTGCTTTGTATAGAGCGAAAGGTAACGCTCCGTAGCGTAAGCGACGGATATGTGTTCGAGGATAATATCGACAGTAAGACTTTGGCCTTTACCTTCGGTCTGGTCTCTGAGATCGAGCGAAAGCTGGTCTCTATCCGTACGAAGGAAGCCCTTGCCTTGATCAGAAGTAAAGGTGTGGTGCTGGGCCGTCCGAAAGGTAGTCAACAAATGGGACGCTTGGAGCCTTATAAGGAACAAATCGAGAAAGACTTGAAAGATCCGAGCTTGACTTACGCCCAGATAGCGGAGAAATACAATGTATCGCTAAGTAGCTTCAAACGCTTTCTGAAAGAGTATCTTCCCGATAAGAAAAAGAAGAAGAAGAAATAATGATTCAATGTGCCAATATGCCAATGAAATACCAGAAGTGGATAATTCAGATATTAGCATATTCGCATATTGGCACATTGAATCATTATTATTTCTCTATACGGATACGGGCGTCTACAGCGAACAAGCCTCTATCCGTAGCCACCAACGGATTTATATCCATTTCCTTTATCTCGCTGGCAAAACGCAATAAGGTAGAGAGGCGAACGATAATGTCCGCATATTGTTGCTCGTCGATGCCCTTTTGCCCACGCGTACCTTTAATGATCGGATACCCTCTCAAAGAACGAATCATTGAATAAGTCTCATCATATGATAACGGTGCCAAACCATAAGACACATCCTTCAATACCTCCACGAAGATTCCACCCAACCCGCAAAGTACCACATGGCCGAAACGATCCTCATATTTAGCTCCCAAGAATAATTCCTGTCCTTTCAACATCGGTTGTACCATGATGCCCGTAACACCCGGCAGACGCATCATACGTTCATACTCGAACAATAAATGCTCTTCTCCACGGATATTCAAGGCCACACCACCGATATCGCTCTTATGCACAGGCCCCACAACCTTGGCTACCACCGGATATTTCACCCTCTTGGCAAAAGCCAGCAACGCATCCCTATCATCCGAAGCATATTCCTCCACTAACGGGATATTAGCGGCACGCAACAATGTACGCACTTCCTCCGGATTTAAATAACCGCTACCCGGCAACCGGTCTATGATACGACGAACTTCCGGTACATCCACGCCATATAGCTGGATATCCGTGCTCATCGGTTTCGGCGTATTGATCACCCGTGAAAGGGCGGTACCCAATGTCACCTCGTCCGAGAAGTTCACATGGCCTTTCTTGACAAAGCTCTTCACCTCCGGTCCGGCCGTTACGATAGACGGTAATATCGGGAAGATCGGCTTCTTGCACTCTTCCATCTTTTTATGAAGTACCTCGTAGGTATCATAAAGTTTTACCAAACCGGGACTACCGAAGATGACCATCATCAAATCCACATTATCGAAACGATTCTCACAGAAATCGATGGCTGTAGCCAGATGTTCCGGTGTCCCCGTACCGATAATATCAATCGGATTACCGACAGCGGCACCCGGATACAGTTTGGATTTCAACTCATCAGCGATAGGGCCTTCCAAACTAGGAACATTCAAACGCCCCTTGGATAAAGCGTCCGCCAGCATTACCGCAGGCCCTCCGGCATGTGTCACGATCGCACAATTCTTCCCTTTCACGTCTTTCAAGGTAAAGATACTCGCCACGGTAGTCAATTCCTCACGGCTAAAACAACGCACGATACCCGCCTTACGGAACAAAGCCTCCACGGCAGAGTCCGAACTAGCGATAGCGCCCGTATGCGAAGAGGCAGCTCGCTTTCCCGACTCCGTACTTCCCGCCTTGATAGCGGCGATCTTGCATCCCTTACGTATCAAGGAAGACGCATGATACAACAATTTATCCGGTTGCTTGATTTGCTCGATATACAACATCTTGATCTTGGAATCCAATACCGGATCAAAGTTCCGATCCATATATTCAAGGATATCCTCTACTCCATTCTGCTTGGAGTTCCCAACCGACCAAACAGAAGAGAAACGCAGCCCTTTTGTCAGCGCCGACTCGATAATGAACAAGGCCGTACCGCCGGAGCTAGAGATGAAATCCACGCCATCGGGATGGAATTCCGGTATCGGTTGCGTAAACACGCCATGATAATTCATATTCATCAACCCTATACAGTTCGGGCCGATCAAGGAGGCTCCCGCCTCATTCACGACATCCAGCATCTGTTGTTCCAAGATACCGCCCTCGTGTGTCTCCTCGCCGAAGCCGGCCGAGATCACGATAAAAGCTTTTACCCCCTTTTGCCGGGCCAGCACTTCCATCACCTCGGGGCACGATTTACTCGGAATCGAGATGATCGCCAACTCCGTCTCCGGGATATCATGTACAGAAGGATAAGACTTGACGCCTTGCACGTCTGTCTCCTTGGCGTTTACCACACATAATTCTCCTTTATATTTTCCATCCAACAGGTTTCGCACGATACGACCGCCCGGTTTATGTACGTTGTTGGAACCTCCCACCACTACGATGCTTTGAGGATTAATCAATTCTCGGTTAATCATAACATTTTGATTAGTTAGATTCAATGAATGGGAGCAAATATAGTTTTTTTCTCCATTTATTCATTAAAACCCGGGGTATTTATTTACACTTTGCACTCTCTGTCTGCAACCAGTCACACCATGCATCCATCCCGTCTCCTTTCGTGGCGGACACCTCGAATATCTGGAGATGGTGATTTACCTTCAAGGCGTTTTCCCGAAGCACTTCCACTTTTGTATTCAGATAAGGAGCCAGATCAATCTTGTTGATTACGCAGATATCTGCCTCCTGAAAGATATGTGGGTATTTCAACGGTTTATCATCTCCCTCCGTCGTACTCACGATAACGACTTTCTTGGACTCTCCGAGATCGAACATGGCCGGACAGACCAGATTGCCGACATTCTCTATAAAAAGGATCGCTCCCTCCTTCGGATTCAGATGCTTAACGGCATGATTGACCATGTCGGCTTCCAAATGACAGCCGGTACCGGTATTTACCTGAAACACGGGAATCTCCAACGCCGCTATACGGTCGGCATCGTTTGAGGTTTGTTGATCGCCTTCTATCACATAGATCGGTCGCTTCGCTTTCAAACGGCGGATCGTCTCTTCCAGCAAGGTTGTCTTACCGGATCCGGGCGAACTCATCAAGTTCAGGCAGAACAGGTTCTTAGCCTCGAAATATCCCCGGTTTCGCTCCGCCAATAAGTTGTTACGTTGAAGTATATCTTGTTCCAGATTGATTACGATCCCTTCATCAGGATGGTGATGATGTTCATGGCCATGAGAATGCTCATGCGTATGATCGTGATGGTGATGATGCTCTCCGCATCCGCAAGTTCCGCACATAGTATTTAAGTTTTTATTTCATTAATATATCATTCCTTTTTAATAACAATCGACTTCACCCGAAGTTCCTTCCCTTTAAGGATTTTAACTAAATAGGAGCCACAATGGGGACAAGGGGAAAACAAGGCGTTCATTGGGAAAATGGTCTCACAGTCGCTACACTGTCCTTCCCCCTCAATATAATGACGGATAATCCGGGCCTTTTCCAGCTTGCTACCTTTTATGGCGCTATCCAATGCGAACGCTAAGGTTTGGATCTCTACGCCGGACAAATGTCCTATCTCTAACTCCAACTCTTCGACCACCGAGGCTCCCCGGTTATCCGCTTGTTCCTCGACCAGCTCCACGATACTACGGGCTATAGACAACTCATGCATATCTGATCTCTTTTAAAAGGGAGTCACCGAGGCGATCGTTAATTGCCCCACGGCTATCCCCCCATCGTTACAAGGTATACGAGACGGAATATAGACGGGGACCCCAGCCATGATGAACTGTCTCCTCATCGACTCCGTCAATAATTTATTCTGGAAACATCCTCCCGAGATAACCACTTGTGTCGCTTTCGTCCGTTTAATCAACAAGCGGGCTTTCTGCACAAACAAGGAAGCCAATGTCGTATGGAAACGGGCGGATATCAAGCTCACCGGGACCTCGTTCGTCTTATCATGCAATAATGCCTCAAACAAAGAATAAAAAGAGATTTCCTCTCCCTCCGCCGAGACTGGATACGCATAAGCGTTCCTCTCTCCCATCGCCGCCTGCTCCAATAAGACCGGAGCCTCCGCTTGGTGGCTGGAGACATCGCAAATCCCCAATAAAGAAGCTACCGCATCAAACAGCCGGCCAGCGCTGGATGTATAGGGTGTATTCACACCTTTCTCCATCATTCGTTCAAGCATAGCGATCCTTTCCGTGCCTATGCGTTCCACGAAATCGGCCGGATAAGGAATACCCGACGGTTCGTCCTTGAAATAATGCCACAAATAGGCGACAACCATTCGCCATGGCTCCTCAGCCGCCTTGTCGCCTCCCGGTAACGGGACATACTCAAAATGGGAAAGGCGACGGTATTTCGCTCGGTCACAAAAGAAGAACTCGCCTCCCCAAACCTTACCATCATCACCCAGACCTGTCCCATCCATCACGATAGCGAGAACCGGCTCATTCAATCCATGCTCCAACATACAAGCAGCGGCATGGGCATGATGATGTTGTACCTTTAATAAAGGTAAGGAAAGAGATTTCGAGATACGTTCCGCCTCTTGGCTGGAAAGATAATCCGGATGCAGGTCACAAACCAATCGCTGGGGATTGAAACGAAACAAATGACGAAACCGCTCCATAGATTCCGTATAGAACCGGAAAGTCTCCCAGTTCTTTAAGTCGCCAATATATTGACTTTGCAGGATCGTCTCTCCTTTCCCCAAAGCGAACGTGTTCACTTTCTCCGCACCGAAAGCCATGATCCCCTCCACATTTGTATCCGTGAAAAAGGGTTCCGGCACATAGCCCCGGGAACGACGGATCAAGCAAGGTTGTCCTCCGCAGACCTGCAATACAGAATCATCTACCCGGTTATGGATCGGGCGATTATGATGCAAGAGGATCGCTACCTTTCCCGCTAATTGCGCCTCCGCATCCTCCGGGGTGATCGCTATCGGCAAATCGCTTAGATTCCCGCTGGTCATTACCAACGCAGGTATCCCTGTACGAGCAAACCAATCGTAATGAATCGGCATATAAGACAACATACATCCTAGCGTATGCATGCCCGGATTGATTCCGGAAGCTAACCGGCTCCGTTGCCTCAGCAGTACGATCGGACGGCGCCAAGAAACTAAGCATCGCTCCTCCATCGGCTCCGTTACTGTATAGACTTGCAGATGTTCCAGATCACGGAACATAACAGCGAATGGTTTGGTATCCCGCTGCTTTATCTCTCGCAGACGGGCAACCGCTCTCTCGTTCGAGGCATCACAAATCAAATGATAGCCTCCGATTCCTTTAGCCGCAATAACCTCTCCACCAAGCAATAGACGAGAGGTAAGTTTCAATAAGGTCTCATAATCGATATAAGTCTCCTCGTTATAAGTCGCGTAATAAGTCGGGCCACAATGATTGCAAGCGACCGGTTGGGCATGGAAACGGCGATCGATAACATTCGTATATTCTTTCTCACAATCGGGACACATAAGGAAACCGCCCATCGTTGTCTGCGAACGGTCGTAAGGAAGGTCCCGGATAATAGAGAAACGAGGGCCACAATGCGTACAATTAATAAAAGGATATCCGATTCGATGGGGTTGCGTAGTCCGGTCTCGCATACAATCCGCACAAACAGCGATATCCGGGGAGACCTGCGTGATCTCATCCGATTCTGAATGGCTGGGCGTAATCGTAAAATCGTCAAAATCATCTTCATCCATTTCCGTAGATGTATAGGAGATCCGATGGATATAAGCGACACGAGGATGCTCGGTCCGTATACGACTTATCAGCAAATCCCGATCATCCGGAGTAGCGGCAACCAATATACGTACTCCATTATTCATATTCTCCACACAACCTTTCATCCCCAGATCTTTAGCGATCCGGTAGATAAAAGGGCGAAAACCAACCCCTTGAACCAAGCCTTGAATAATCAACGCATATACTTTATTCTTCGCCATAGCACAAATATAGGAATAAATGTCTAATCAGACACGAATCGACTATCGTATTTACTAAAGAGATATTATCTATCATCTTATAAATAATATTTATCAATTTTATCTTTCCCTCTTAAACATATTAAGTATCTTTGAGGTTATTAAATAAATTGAAACGATATGTGTTTAGCGGTACCCGGAAAGATTATCTCAATCGATCGAAGCATCCCCGAAATGACCATGGCTAAAGTTGATTTCGGAGGCATCCTAAAGAATATATGTATTGAATGGGTGGATGTGAAACAGGGGGATTATATCCTCGCTCACGCAGGGATCGCTATATCTGTTGTAGATGAGAAAGAAGCGGAGGAAACACTGAAAGACCTTAAAGAATTACAAAAGTGCGTTTCGTAGACGAATATAGAAGCAACGAGAAGGTACAAACTCTTCTGGAGGCCATCCGCAAAAAGGTGACACGACCTTGGTATATCATGGAGATTTGTGGCGGGCAAACACATGCTATCGCCCGTTATCGGCTGGAAGAGATGTTGCCGCCGGATATTCAACTGCTCCATGGGCCGGGCTGCCCGGTCTGTGTAACACCGGTCGAGACAATCGACTACGCCTTGAAGTTGGCGACACAGCCGAATGTGATCTTAGCCTCTTTCGGGGATATGATGCGAGTTCCGGGAAGTAAGGAGGATTTATTGAGCGTAAAAGCGAGAGGAGCGGATATCCGTATGCTATATACGCCCTTGGATGCCCTATCACTGGCCGAGGAGAACCCGGATAAGGAAATCGTATTCTTCGCGATTGGTTTTGAGACAACCGCACCTGTCCACCTCATGGCTTTGAAAGAGGCCATACGCCGAGGACTTCCGAACTTTTCCATATTGACTTCCCTATTCACGGTACCACCCGCTATCGAGGCTATCTTATCCGATCCGGAAAGTAAAGTAGACGGTTTCCTGACAGCCGGACATGTCTGCGTCATCACAGGCAACAGGGCCTATCACCGATTAACCGCCCGATATAAAATCCCGATGGTCGTCACCGGATTCGAGCCGGTAGATCTATTATATGGTATCTACCGCTGTGTCTCCCAGTTGGAAGCCGGAAGTTATGAGGTAGAGAACGCTTACAAACGGGCCGTCCCCGAACAAGGGAATGCCGCCGCCCGCCAACTTATGGACGAGATGCTGGAACCTTGCGACCAAGACTGGCGGGGCATCGGAATCATCCCCTCCAGCGGGCTTCAACTTCGGTCCGAATATAAAAGATATTCCTCCCGAATGAGATTTCAATTGTGTCCGGAAGAAAACCAGATCGCATCCGAATGCATCGCCGGTCTGATTATGAGAGGTTTGAGACAACCCTCGGACTGTCCCCATTTCGGGAAGGCCTGCCATCCCACCCATCCGCTGGGAGCCCCGATGGTCTCCTCGGAAGGGGTTTGTGCCGCTTATTATAGATATAAATAGAAAGATATGAATATACACTTGAATTGCCCGATTCCTTTTACCGACTCAGACCGTGTGTTACTAGCGCACGGAGGGGGAGGACGCATGACACACCAACTGATCAGCCAAGTATTTTATCCGGCTTTCCGGAACCCATTATTGGAGCAGGATCATGACGGATGCGTGTTCCCTATGGAAGAAGGGCGACTGGCCTACTCTACCGACTCCTTCGTGGTAGACCCGATCTTTTTCCCCGGAGGAGATATCGGTGATCTGGCGATCAACGGGACCGTTAACGATTTGGCTTGTTGTGGTGCCCGTCCTTTGTATCTGACCGCCGGGTTTATACTGGAAGAGGGCTTGCCTCTAGCAGATCTTCAGCGTATCGTACAATCCATGAAACGTGCGGCGGAGCGTGCCGGCGTACAGATCGTAGCAGGAGACACAAAAGTGGTGGAACGGGGCAAATGCGATAAATTGTTTATCAACACCAGTGGGATCGGGATCGTCCCTCCGGGCATACGAATCGCCCCAGACCAAGCGACTCCCGGCGATGTCGTCATTTGTAGCGGCCCGATTGGTCTACATGGTATCACGATCCTTTCCGCACGGGAAAGCTTGGGATTCGAGACGGATCTAAAAAGTGATACCGCTTCGCTAAACATTATGATTTCTGAGCTGTTACATACTATAGGAGAGGTACATGTCTTACGTGACCCCACCCGAGGTGGCGTAAGCGGAACCCTCAACGAGATCGCCCAAGACGCTGGTGTGGATATCCTGCTGGACGAAGACGCCCTGCCTATTCCGGAAGCGGTACGTGCCGCATCCGAGATGCTAGGATTAGACCCACTCTATATAGCGAACGAAGGATTGGTTCTTGTGATCCTGCCGGAAAGCCTTGCGGAACAAGCGTTACCCCTTATGAGACGTTTTGAGGAGGGCAGGCAAGCGACCGTTATCGGCCGTATCACCAAGCAAAGCGGAGAGCAAGCCCGGGTCAAGATGAAGACATTATACGGTAACTACCGGATCATCGATATGCTAAGCGGGGAGCAACTCCCCCGTATTTGTTAGAATACTTAATTGCTGAGATATGGAAAATAAAAGACCGTCCGTTTACGAAGAGTGCCGTCAGAAAGGCATCTCCCGCCGGGACTTCCTGAAGTTCTGTACCACCATGGCCGCCCTGATGGGATTGGAGGCTTCGGGAGTGGCACAGGTAGTAAATGCCTTGGAGACGAAACCCCGCCTTCCGATCATCTGGCTACACCTACAGGAATGTACCTGTTGTACCGAATCGTTTATCCGTGCCGCCCACCCGATCGTGGCGACCTTGTTGTTAGACAAGATTTCCCTAGACTATACCGAGACGCTGATGGCCGCCGCCGGCGAACAGGCCGAGGCCGCTAAGGAAGAGACCATGAAAAAATATTACGGCAATTATCTGCTGATGATCGAGGGATCGTTACCTACAAAAGATGAGGCTTATTGTTGCGTAGGCGGCAAGAGTGCCTTGCAGATCACCGAAGAGGCCGCCGCAGGAGCTAAAGCGATCATCGCTTGGGGCAACTGCGCTTCCGCCGGTTGCGTGCAAGCAGCGAACCCGAATCCTACCGGCGCTAAAGGTATCCATAAAGTCATCAAAGGTAAACCTATTATTAATGTACAAGGCTGTCCTCCGATCGCCGACGTGATGGCGGGTGTCATTATCTATATGTTGACCTTCGATCGTATGCCACAATTGGATGGATTGGGCCGTCCGAAGATGTTCTACTCACGCCGGGTACATGATACGTGCTACCGCCGTGCGAATTTCGACGCCGGTTTGTTCGTGGAGAGCTTCGACGATGAGAACGCCAAGCATGGCTACTGCCTGTATAAAGTGGGATGCAAAGGTCCAAGCACCTATAACTCGTGCGGTATCATCAAATGGAACGAGGGCACCAGTTACCCAATCCAAAGCGGTCACCCCTGTTTAGGTTGCAGCGAGGAGAATTTCTGGGACAACAGCCCGTTCTATAAACGTATGCCCGATATACACGGATTCGGTATCGAGGCCACGGCGGATCAGATCGGTCTGGCTCTTGGAGCCGCTACCGCCGCCGGTATCGCCGTACATGCCGTAGCGACTAACATACGGAAAAAAGAGCTTATCGACAATGATGAGCCGGAAAGTAAATCTACGATCTAATAAAACACTACTATCATGTCAGAAAGAATTGTCATAGACCCCATTACCCGTATAGAAGGCCACCTGCGGGTAGAGGCTGAAATAGAAGGTGGCACTATCAAGAACGCCTATAGCTCGGGTACCATGGTGCGGGGCATCGAGAATATCGTAAAAGACCGGGATCCCCGGGATGTATGGGCTTTCGTAGGCCGTGTTTGCGGCGTATGTACTTCCATCCACTCGCTTGCCTCGGTACGGGCGGTCGAGAATGCACGGGGTATCGTGATCCCTCCCAACGCCAGTATGGTTCGTAATATCATGCAAGCCGTATTGTATATGCATGACCATACGGTGCATTTCTATCAATTGCATGCATTGGATTGGGTAGATGTGGTATCCGCCTTAAAAGCCGATCCGAAAGCCGCCGCTTTACTTGCCCAGCAACTTTCTCCATGGGCAAAGAATACCGAGGGGTATTTCACCGCCACACAACAACGGCTAAAGAAGTTCGTTGCCAGCGGGCAGCTTGGTATATTCGCCAATGGGTATTGGGGACATCCGGACTATAAACTTACGCCGGAACAGAACCTTATCGCTACCGTCCATTATCTGGACGCATTGGAATGGCAGAAAGAGGTCGTCAAGGTACACGCTGTGTTCGGGGGCAAGAATCCGCATCCAAACTATATCGTAGGCGGTATGCCTTGCAGCATCGACTTAAATGAGGCCAATGCGATCAACGCAGATCGACTCGCTCTGGTAAAGCAGAAACTAGAGGAGGCGAAAACTTTCATTAATCAAGTGTATATCCCAGATTTATTGATGATCGCCAACGTCTATAAAGACAAATGGAGTAAGATTGGCGGAGGCGTACGAAACTATTTGTCTTACGGAGACTACCCGGTGTTCGATCTCGGGGAAGTGGAAAGTTATAAGATCCCCAGAGGAATCGTCTTGGATCGTGACCTTAGCAAGGTACATCCCGTAGACGCTAACTCCCCGGAAGAAATCAAGGAGTACATTTATCATTCATGGTATAAATACACGCAAGGAGACAAAGCCGGTTTGCATCCCTACGAGGGAGAGACCCATCTGGAATATACCGGCCCTCGTCCCCCCTATAAGTTATTGGACGTAGAGGATAAATATAGTTGGATCAAGACGCCACGGTGGAAACAGGAACCAATGGAAGTGGGTCCGTTAGCCCGTTTGATCGTAGCTTACGCCGCAGGGAAGGAACCCCAAAAGAGTATCGTAGACGAGACTTTACGTCAGCTCGACTTGCCGGTAGATGCTTTATTCTCTACCCTAGGACGCACCGCCGCTCGTGGATTGGAATGTAGAATGGCAGCAGACTGGGCCCTTGAGTTTTTCAACCAATTGATCAAGAACCTCGAGAACGGGGATTCCCGGATGGCAAACAGTGCCGAATGGGAACGGGAGAACTGGCCCGATCATGAGCAAGGCGTAGGATTGGCCGAAGCTCCCCGTGGAGCATTAGCCCATTTTATCGTGATCGACAAGAACCGGGTAAAGAACTACCAGATGGTAGTGCCTACTACTTGGAACGCCTCACCGAGGGATGAGAACGGCGTATTGTCCGCCTACGAATCCGCTTTGATCGGTACGCCGATATACGATCCGAAGCAACCCCTAGAGATTCTTCGGACGATCCACTCTTTCGATCCTTGTCTGGCTTGTGCCGTGCATCTGTATGACGAGGAAGGAAAATATGTGCACCAAGTTGATACATTCTAAAAAGCGATAGAGCCATGAAGAGTCGTAAGAAACGTTTAAGGGAAGTGTATGTATGGGAATTGCCCGTACGTATCTATCATTGGGTGAACGCGCTCTGTATCGTCATACTCTGCGTGACAGGCTTTATCATCGCCGATCCTCCCGCGATCATGTCCGCTTCGGAGGCTTATTTCAGCTATTGGTTCGGCGTGGTTCGGTTTATCCATTTCGTAACAGCGTTCGTATTCTTCTTCAATTTCGTATTCCGGCTTTATTGGGGATTCGTCGGGAATCGTTATGCCAGATGGAATAACTTCATCCCTTTAAAGAAATCCCAATGGAAAGAGGTATTGGAGGTGATCAAGGTAGATATCTTGATGATTAAGAACAAACCGGTAGACAGTATCGGGCATAACGCCTTGGCTAGCTTGATTTATTTCGGAACTTTCTGGGCATTTTTGTTACAAAGTATCACAGGATTCGGCCTGTACGCGAAGATGAGCCAGTCTTTCTTCCCACAATTGTTCGCATGGACCATCCCGTTGATGGGCGGGGACTTGATGGCTCGCCAGATTCATCATTTCCTGATGTGGTTCTTCATCCTTTTCGCTATCGTTCATATTTATCTGGTATTTTATCATGACTATATCGAGCAACGTGGCGAGACTTCGTCCATCATCGGTGGCTGGAAGTTTATCGAGGAAGACATAGCGGACAAGGAAGAGGTAACCGAGACTGCCGAGACTATCACTAAGATCGCTAAAAAAGGATGAAAGTGGAGAAGGAAACATTAGTATTAGGAGTAGGCAATTTATTGCTGAAAGACGAAGGTGTAGGCATACACGTTATCAAGGCTTTAGAAAACGAGAAGCTCCCGGCTCACGTCCATTTGATGGACGGGGGCACGGGAGGACTTCATTTATTAAGTTGGCTGCAAGGATATGACCGTATCATCATGATCGACGCCACGCTGGATAATAACCCTCCGGGCACCGTCCGTCTGATCCAACCTCGTTACGCCACCGACTTTCCCCCGCTCATGAGCGCCCACGAGATCGGTCTAAAAGATATGATCGACGCCATGATCCTAACCGACGATCTCCCGGAAACCCATCTCATTGTCATCTCCGCCCTCAATATCAACGAGGTCGGAATGGATCTGACACCCGAGGTAAAGGCTGCGGTTCCGAAAGTGATCCGGATGATACAAGAGATTATTTCAATACATAATAGAGCATACCGGCAATAGCGGCCCCAGCTATCGGCCCTAAAACAGGTACCCAAGCATACTCCCAATGGCTGCTGCCTTTTCCCTTGATCGGCAAAATAAAGTGTATGAACCGGGGAGCTAAATCACGGGCAGGGTTAATCGCGTAACCGGTAGTTCCACCTAAGGAAAGGCCGATTACCCAGACCGTAAACGCTACCGGAATGGCACCTACCGAACCTAAACCTATCGGCAAGGTACTATTGCTTTCGTAGGTTAGTTCTCCGTCCGTTATAAAAAATACGACAAACATCAAGGCGAACGTACCGATCATCTCACCTAAGAAATTAATTGGATAATCTTTGATAGCAGGACTCGTACAGAATACGCCTAATTCCGCATCCGGATCATCCGTAGCGTTGAAGTGATCCTTATAAACCAGCCAGACCAATAAAGCGCCCAAAGCGGCACCTATCATTTGCCCGGCTATATAAGTACATACATCACACCAAGGGAAAGTCCCTCCGATCGCCAAGCCGATCGATACCGCCGGATTCAAATGTGCGCCACTATAAGGGCCGGCTACCACAACACCGATAAATACGCCTAAAGCCCAAGCGGTCGTTATCGCTATCCAGCCCGCTCCATTGCCTTTTGTTTTCGACAAACAGACATTCGCTACAACTCCTCCTCCCATCAGGATCAAGAGCATAGTCCCTAATAATTCCGCTAAAAATGGAGACATAAGATAATAATTTAAGAATTTGTTAACTTGTTAATCTGCCTATAAGATGATTTTCATTATTCAGCCCAATTCTGAGAACGCCCCACCGCCTTATGCCATTCGTTCAATAATTTACGGGCAGTATCCTCTTTCATTTGTGGGTTAAAGACCTTATCCAAGCACCATTGTTCTTTCAGTTCATCGATATCCTTCCAATAGCCGATCGCCAAGCCCGCCAAATAAGCGGCTCCCAAAGCAGTCGTCTCCAATACATTCGGACGTACGACCGGACAGCGGCAGATATCGGACTGGAATTGCATCAAGAAGTTATTAGCGATAGCACCGCCATCTACCCGAATCTCTTTCGGCTTGGCGTGAATATCGTTTTCCATGGCCATCAATACATCATATACTTGATAGCAGATGCCCTCCAAAGCCGCACGGGTCAAGTGGGCCGCCGTAGTTCCGCGGGTAATCCCGATAATAGCGCCACGTGCGTATTGATCCCAATACGGCGCACCCAAACCCGTTAACGCCGGCACAAAATAAACACCCCCATTATCACTGACGGATTTCGCCATTTGCTCCGTAATCGAGGCATTCGGAATCAAGCCGATCCCATCCCTCAACCATTGAACGACGGCACCTCCCACAAAGACACTACCTTCCAGCGCATAGGTCGTCTGATCCCCTAATTTCCATGCGATCGTTGTCAATAGGTTATTCTGGGAAAGAACGGGTTCCTTGCCGGTATTCAGGATCATAAAGCAGCCGGTTCCGTAGGTTGTCTTGATCATACCATCCTCTACGCAGAGCTGGCCGAACAGAGCCGCCTGTTGGTCGCCAGCCATACCGGATACCGGGATGCCTTTCTTAAAAATAGGAGTTGATGTCTCGCAGTAAACCTCGCTACAGGCTTTCACTTGCGGTAACATCGAGGCAGGTATCGTAAACAAGTCCAATAACTCTTGATCCCATTGCAAAGTACGGATATTGAAAAGCATGGTACGGGAAGCGTTCGTCACATCCGTAATGAATTGAGCGCCCCGGGTAAGTTTCCAAACCAGCCAAGTATCTACCGTACCGAAGCATAGCTCTCCCCGCTCCGCACGCTCCCGGATACCCTTTACGTTATCCAATATCCATTTTATCTTCGTGGCGGAGAAATAAGCGTCGATCACCAATCCGGTCTTCTGCTGAATACGTTCCGCCCAACCTTGCGATTTAAGTTCCTCGCAATAATCCGCCGTACGGCGATCCTGCCATACGATCGCATTGTATACGGGAAAGCCAGTCTCCCGGTCCCAGATGATGGTAGTCTCCCGTTGGTTAGCGATTCCGATACAGGCGATATGGCTATCCGTGACATCCGCTTTTGCCATCGCCTCCTTGATGACAGACGATTGGGTGTACCAAATCTCATTCGGGTCGTGCTCTACCCAGCCCGGTTTCGGGAAATACTGTTGGAATGGCTTCTGAGCCAACGTAATAATAGTTCCTTGATGATTAAACAGGATAGCCCGGGAGCTAGTGGTTCCCTGATCGATCGCCAACACATATTTATTTCGAAAATTCATATCCTTCTATATTAGTATCGTTTATCAATTTGTCAATTCAGTATATAATTCGAGGCAACCTCATTAAACGCCTTTACCTGAGCAGAGGTCCAAGTCTCGTCCTTCCCCCATTCCGTAGCCAGAATCCCCGCTACTTTAGGAGCCATCGCCATCGCTGCCCGTGCGTCTAAGAATAAGATACGCAAACGGCGTGCCAATACATCCTCCAAAGTACGAGGCATCTCATTACGGACCAGCCAAGTTACCTCTCCTACCGTATAGGCATAGTCCGGATGCAACTTCTCCGCCATGGCGGGGGAAGAGGCCACTAAGTTACGGATTTCGTCGGCATCCGTACCATATACGTATAAAGGATCGGAGAAATCCGGATTCTTCCGGCTACCATGGATTTGGTAACGCTCGGTAATACAGTCTTTTGTAGGAATATGCATGTAACGTATCGCTAGGTCTAGGGTATCTTGAGCCATTTTCCGGTAGGTTGTCCATTTGCCTCCGATAATGGTGATCAAGCCGGATTTCTCCCGGATCAATTTATGGCTACGTGATATCTCTTTTGTCTTTTTACCTTCGCTACTGGGAGCGGCGAGCGGACGAAGCCCCGCGAACACGGATAAGACATCGCTTCGCTTGGGTGGCCGGGTCAAATAATTAGCGGCCGTATCGAGTATAAATTGGATTTCTTTCTCTAAGGCTACCGGCTCTTTTTCCGGCGATTCCATCAAGGTATCCGTTGTCCCTACCACGACTTTATCATGCCAAGGTACGGCGAACAACACACGTCCATCCGATGTCTTAGGAATCATAATGGCGCAATCACTTTGCAAGAAAGAGGAATCCAATACCAAATGGACTCCTTGGCTGGGGCGAACGGTCGGGCGTTTACCCGGCTCGTCCATTTGCAAGATCTCATCGGCGAAGACACCGGTAGCGTTGATCACGCAACGGGATCTTACTTGATAAACCGTACCGGTCTCCTCATCTCGAACCGTAACGCCGGATACTTTGCGGTCGTCGTCCTTCAGAAGCCCTATGACTTTCGCGTAGTTCAAGATACAAGCGCCAGCGTCGATAGAGCTGCGGACCATATTAATCGCAAGACGGGAATCATCGAACTGGCCGTCATGATAAAGCACCCCGGCGGTCATCCCTTTCGAACGAAGCATCGGAATGGTACGGAGCGCCCGTTTCGGACCGATACAAACCGAACGTCCCAGACCTAATTTTCCGGCCATCACATCATATAGGATCAGGCCTATCGTATAAAACGGGCCTTCCCACCAACGATAACAAGGGATTAAGAAGGTTTGATCTTTTACCAAATGGGGAGCGTTCTGGCGTAGCAGGCCTCGTTCGCGCAAGGCTTCCAGAACCAAGGAGATATCTCCTTGCGCCAAATAACGGACACCGCCATGGACCAACTTCGTACTACGGCTGGAAGTTCCTTTCGTAAAGTCCGATTGTTCGAATAAGGCGACTCTATATCCTCTTGTCGAAGCATCCAGAGCGATACCTATGCCGGTAGCCCCTCCTCCGATCACAAGAAAATCAAAGACTTCAGACGGGTCTTCCAACTGAGAAATCATTTTACTACGGTCCATATAGCTCCTCCTTTCTTAAGATTAACAGTTACAAATCTAACCATTAATTCTTAGTATAACAAAGGATTTGGGAAAAAGGATCAGTAGCGCTTTCTGTTTTCCATAAAGATAACTGCAGTTTCTATTGGAAGAAACAAAAGTTTCCTGCTGAAGAAACTTTTGTTTTGCTATAGGGAAACAAAAGTTTTCCTTACGGGGAATTTAAAAAAACTGTAATAGTCTGATTATTATCACTCAAACATCTTATCGATACCTCCCGTATCCGGTGGGGTCGTGGGGCTATCTTCCTCCCCTCCTTCGCTACATGGGTTCGCGTATTTCTCGGGGATCTCGAAAGTCTCGTCTTCCGAGTAGCCTAACGTTTTATCTTTATAAACCTTTTGCATATAAAGGGCGTAAATCGGTAACGCCATACTCGCTCCCTGCCCTTCCGCCAAGCGGTCGAAATGGATGGAACGGTCCTCGCCGCCTACCCAGCAGCCGGAAACCAAGCTAGGCGTAAATCCCATGAACCAACCGTCGGAGTTATTCTGGGTCGTTCCGGTCTTACCACCCATCTCCGCCTTGATACCGTAGCGGAAACGTACACGTCCTCCGGTACCACCGTCGATTACGCTTTTCAACATATGTAGCATCTTATAGGAAGCATCTTCCGTCAGCACCTCACTCATCTGTGGGGTAAAGTTCGCGATTGTATTTCCATATGAATCTTCTATACGGGTCACGAATAAAGGTTCTACCCGGATGCCCTTGTTGGCAAATACCGTATAGGCCCCGACCATCTCACCCACCGATACATCCGGAGTACCCAGACAGACCGAGATAACCGGATCGATATGATTCTTCAAACCGAAAGAATGAAGCAAACGAACAAACGTATAAGGTGAGAGCTGGCTCATCAGATAAGCGGTTACCCAGTTATCCGAGTTCTGTAATCCCCACTTGATCGTAACCATCTCGCCGATTCGCTTCGCGCTGGCGTTACGGGGAACCCACAAACGACCGTTCTCGTCCATCAACTGCTGCTGCACATGTAGCATCTGGTCGCAAGGACTGATCCCCTCGATCATCGCCAACGAATAAAGGAACGGTTTCATGGTAGAACCGATCTGACGGCGACCGCCATTCACCATATCATATTGGAAGTCATTATAGTCAATACCACCTACATAAGCCTTGACCTGCCCGGTGCGAGGGTCCATCGACATAAACGCCGTACGCAAGAAACTCTTATGATAACGAATCGAATCCAAGGGAGACATGATCGTATCGATCGGACCATCCCAACTAAACACACGCATATCGACAGGCTTCTCAAACTCCTCGCGCATATCGGCCTCAGCCATTCCACTCTTTTTCATCGCCCGATAGCGATCTGTCTGGTGCATCGCACGCATCAACATCGTGTCTACTTGACCGACACTTACGTCTCTTGAGAACGGAGCATAGCTACGTCCCTTCTTTTCCCGGAAGAAAGCCGGTTGAAGATCTTTACTCATATGCTCGCGGACAGCGTCTTCCGCATATTTCTGCATACGGGAATCGATGCTCGTATAGATTTTCAAGCCATCCGTATAAAGATTATAGTATTCTCCGTCGGCTTTTTTATTTTTGTTACACCATCCATATAATGGATTCGTCGCCCAAGATAATGAGTCCTCACTGAATTTCTGAGATTGCCAAGAGGCGTAATCCTTACGCTCCGGTTTCTTCGCGGTCATTGTCAGACGAAGGTATTCACGGAAGTAAGGAGCCAAACCGTCTTTATGGTCCATACGGGTAAAATGTACGACCAAGGGTAAAGCCTTCAACGAATCACATTCCGCCTTGGTTATGTACCCGGCCTTTTCCATCTGCTCCAAAACCGTATTACGACGGCCGATGGTACGCTTGTTATGGCGAACCGGATTGAAATAAGAAGGGTTCTTGCACATGCCTACCAACGTGGCGGCTTCCTCGATCTTCAAGGTTTTAGGGGTCTTCCCGAAATACACACGAGACGCGGATTGGATTCCCACGGCATTGTACAAGAAGTCAAACTTATTCAGATACATATTTATAATCTCTTCCTTTGTGTAATAACGTTCCAATTGAACCGCGATCACCCATTCGATCGGTTTCTGGAAAAGACGTTCCATCATATTATCGGCACTCGGCGAGAATAATTGCTTCGCTAATTGCTGGGTAATGGTACTACCGCCACCACCGCTTTTTTGCATCAAGATACCTCGCTTCACGATGGCACGAAACAAACCCTGCGCATCGATACCGCTATGTTCGGCGAACCGGATATCCTCGGTAGCGATCAAGGCTTTCACCAAATCCGGCGAAAGATCCTCATAATTCACGTAAATACGATTGTCTTTGCTATGCGCATAGGCTCCCAACGCCTTTCCGTCCGAGGAGATAACTTGGGAAGCATATTTATCAATCGGGTTCTCCAATTGTTCCACCGGAGGCATATAACCAATTGAACCATTCGCTATCGCCATAAACACCATTACCACCGCCCCTAATATAGCGAGGTATACTATCCAACAAGAAATAAGGATACCTTTTGTAATCTTTGATGCCATCTTTTTATATTTCACGGTATGGATAAAAGACTCATCTTATCCACAACGACCTATTTAAGATCACAAAAATAGAGGAAAATACGATCTTATGCAAGTTGAGGCACATATTTCGCCAACAAATAACCACCAGCTAGTAACCAAACATATAAAATAGTGGCCAAAACAAAGGGCTTAGCGCCAGCTTTCTTAAATTTCTCGATACTAGTCTCCGTACCAAGAGCAGTCATGGCCATTGTCAGCATGAATGTATCTACCTGATTGATCCCATCTACAACCGCATGAGGAAGCAAGTCGAGCGAATTGAAACCAATCACGGCCAAGAAACCAAACGCAAACCAAGGAATAGTGATCTTACCACGAGAAGGGGCAACGCCTCCGCCATTCCTCCCCCCGTTAACAACGGACTTCACAGCGGTTCGAGCCAACATGAAACTCATGACTACTAGCACAGGAGCTAACATCATCACACGAATCATTTTCACGATAATAGCCGCATCCGAAATTTCCTTTCCCATAGCGTTACCGGCTCCTACCACATGAGCTACCTCATGCAAGGTCGCACCCGTATAAAGTCCCATTTGCTCCGGGTCTAAATCAAGAATACCCGCACGGTACATCACCGGATAAATAAACATAGAAAGCGTACCGAAAATCACGACTGTCGATACGGCAACCGCCGTCTTATGAGCCTCGCACTTCACGACCGGTTCAGCGCCCAATACCGCGGCAGCCCCGCAAATAGCGCTACCCGTGGCGGTCAGTAAAGCAAGGTCTTTATCCATTTTCATCAATCGCCCCACCCAAACACCGATCAAGATGGTAAGCACCACGATCACCATATCGATCAGGATTGCCGGAAGGCCGATCGCAATCACGCTCTGGAAGGTCAGCTTAAACCCATATAGTACGATACCCGCACGAAGCACTTGCTTAGTACAAAACAGGATACCCGGAACCCACGTCTCCGGCAAATGGTTTCTCAGGCTGTTGGCGTACAACATACCTAAAATAATGCCGACAATCAGCGGACTGAATGACATTTGTTTAACAAACTGGAACTCCGCGATATAGAATGCGGAACAAGAGAAAAGGGCTATCAGCAAGACACCATGTAATACGTTACCTCGTTTTTCGCTAAACATAATTATTGATTTATTTAGTACAACATATCATTATTTGATTTCGTTCGCGAAAGTACATATTTTCATCCGATCCCTTACTTCACAAGTTTTTATAGCGAATAACCTAAAGTTATTGCCAATGTTGACTGGCAAAACGCATGAAACTTTCTTCCATACCGCTGTTCTGTCCCTGCGGCTCCACAAAGGAGAAAGTCCGTTCGGCCTTAAAACCCTCAATATCTATCACTTTCAAACGTCCAGCCATCAGCTCACGTGTCACCGCCCGAATAGAAAGAATTCCCAAAGCATCGGAATTTTCCAAGAATAATTTGATACTCTCCGTACTACCTAGCTGCAATAATACGTTCAATTGCGACAGTTTGATCTGGTGTTTTGCCAAGGTCCCCTCCAAGACCTCAAGCGTACCGGAGCCATTTTCACGAAGTACTACGGGCAAAGCACAAAGTTGTTCCAACGTCAGTTCGTCATAAGCAGCCAACTTAGACCCTACATGAGTGACAACCACTAACTCATCCTTCATAAAAGGTATATAATGCATCGTATTTTGACGGGTAGTCCCTTCCACCAATCCTAACGTTATTTTTCCATCTCGCAAAGCCAACTCTATATCCCGGCTATTCCCATTCAATACAGATACATGTATATCCGGAAACATCTTAATGAATAAAGCAAGCACGGGCGGAAGAACATATTGGGATATTGTCGTACTGGCACCTAAATGTAAATCCCCCAGAAAATTATTTGTCAACAGATTCATCTCGAAATCCAATTGACGATACGAAGCCAATAAGGAATGGGTATGCGAAAACAACAACTCGCCCGCACGAGTTAAACGGATCTGGCTACCTGTTCGTTCAAAGAGAGGCGTCTTATACTGAACCTCCAACTCATGGATATGCTTGCTAATAGCGGGTTGGCTAATGAACAATTCCCGGGACGCTTTCGTGAAGCTTAAGTTACAAGCTACGCTATGAAATACTTTTAATCGAAAATCCATGATATTCTACCTTTTGCTGTTTTAATTTAACAAAGATAAAAAAAATACTATATATTTGTGGATTGAAACATAAATATATGAATGAATATGAAATATCTATATGTTTTATTGTTGACGTTGACCGTCAACGCATGCAGTGGTCAACGCAATCAAAAAACGGAGGAATCCAATGTAGCGCCACCCACCTTTGAAATGGTCTCGGTCCCCACCTTAATCACGGACCCAGTGGAAAGGGCCGAATATTTAGTGAAACATTATTGGGATAAATTCGACTTCAAGGATACGACCTATATCCATGAACCTCAAGTGACCGAGCAGGCATTATCCAACTATATAGATTTGATGAACTATGTCTCGCCTGCAGCTATGTCTTCTTCCGTAAAAGCGATGATGAAACAAACAGAACAAGACAGTGCCATGTTTCAGTACTTTTCCGAGATGATGGAGAAATATCTATACGACCCGAATTCCCCCCTAAGGAATGAGGAAATGTATATAGCAGTATTGGAATATCTTACCGAATCCTCGTCATTAAGCGATGTGGAAAAGATACGTCCCGCCCATTTGCTAGAGCTCGCATTAAAAAACAGAATCGGGACGCCTGCGACCGATTTCACGTACACATTAGCGAACGGAAAAACCGGGAAATTATACAATATAAAAGCGGATTATCTATTATTATTTTTCTATAATCCGGACTGCCATGCTTGTCAAGAAATAACCAGACAAATGGAATCGTCCTTCTTGATCAATGAATTTTCAAAAAGCAACAAACTAAAGATCTTAGCCGTTTATCCGGACGAGGATCTGGACGCATGGAAAGAGCATGTTTCCGTCATGCCTAAAGATTGGATCAACTCATACGACAAAAGTGTTTCGCTTAAAAACGACGAGATCTACGACTTAAAAGCGATACCCACATTATATCTATTAAACAAAGAGAAAAAAGTATTGTTGAAAGACGCTACTTTTCAACAGATCGAAAATTATTTATCACAAACAACTAACTAATTTAAAACATGAAAAAAATCTTATTGTCCTTGGCTTTCTTAGCAGGAGTGAGCCTAACGGTTTCCGCCCAATTCAAGATTGGCGGCAAGACCATTAATACGAAAAAAGTGATTAATGCCGCGACTGATGTAGCGCATGCCGCTACTCTATCCGACGAGGATGTAGCCAAAATGGCAAAAGAGTACATCCAATGGATGGACACTCATAACGAGGTAGCAGGTCCGGATACGGAAATGGGACAACGCTTGGAACGCTTGACCGCCAATGTAAAGAAAGTTTCCGGCCTAGACTTAAACTTTAAAGTATATAATGTAGTAGATGTAAACGCTTTCGCCTGTGGAGACGGAAGTGTACGCGTATGTGGCGGATTGATGAAAATCATGGACGATGACGAGGTATTCGCCGTTATCGGTCATGAGATCGGGCACGTCGTTCATTCCGACTCTAAAGACGCCATGAAAAACGCTTACTTGACCTCCGCCGCTAAAAACGCCGCCGGAGCCGTAAGTGGAACCGTATCCAAACTGACCGACTCTCAACTGGGAGACATGGCACAGGCCTTGGCCGGCGCTCAATATTCCCAGAAACAAGAGTATGAGGCGGACGAATTCGGTTTCCAGTTTTGTATAGATAACGGGCGAGATCCGTACGGAATGTCTAACTCATTAAATAAATTGTTACAACTAAGTGAGTCAGAAGCTAAATCGTCCAAGTTTATGCAGATGTTCTCAAGCCATCCCGAGACTCAAAAACGTGCCGATCGGGTAAAAGAGAAGGCCGATGAGTACGTGAAAAGCAAGCAATAACTGTTAACGGTCCTTTAGCAGGACGGACTATTATTAAAATAAAGCTAACGTATCAAGGATTTGCGCCACGAAATCATGCTGTACAACATAAAATACTATATATTTGCACCGTGTTTTTCATGGTATTAGATTTTAAGGTTAGCAATGAAGATTGGTCGTCCGTGACGGATGACCATTTTTTTGCTTTGATAATCAAAAAAACTTCTACCTTTGCGAAAGATCTATCTATTGAGAGTCATGAAACACACACATAAATATCTAGTTCTCGCAATACCCATATTTCTTGTTTCTTTGTTAGCCTTAGGTTGCCAAGAAAAAGAAGAAAAGAAAGTTGTGCTTATCCATTCTTTTGAGCAAAAGAAAGATACCTACCCGATTTTTAATGAAACGCTGAAACGAACATTCGATAAACCGGACTCCATTGAACGCTATTGTCGGATTCTCGAATCTTATGAACACAGACATCGAGCTCAGTAAGGCAGAACGGGAAAACTTTACCGAGTTAATCAATACGAACAGCGATCTGTTATTGAACCTTATCAATGATATCTTAGATCTTTCCCGTATCGAATCGGGCCGTATGTCATTCTCTTTCCAGCAATATTCTCTAAATGAATTAATAAGCACGATTTACCAGACTTTCCAAGTTTTAATGCCGGAGAACGTAGAACTTCGTATGCAGGTTGACACAAGTGATTACCAACTTTCTTAGCAACGCTATTAAATTCACGCAAAAGGGATATATATTGATTGGTTATGAATACCGAGAGGAAGAGCGGCATGTACATATTTTCGTAGAAGATACCGGCATTGGTATCCCGAAAGAAAAGCAAGACGCCGTTTTCAATCGTTTCACGAAACTGGATGAATTCGCCAAAGGTACCGGCTTGGGACTATCCATTTGCAAAGTGATAGCCGAACGTTTCGATGGGTATATCGCCGTAGAGTCCGAAATAGGAAAAGGAAGCCGTTTTTCCATTATCCTTCCCCTTAACCCCAAACACACTGAAAGTGATTAATCACATTTATTCGCGATAATCCCGAAAATAATATTACTTTTGCTTTTGTATACAATTTTAAATTTCAGATCTGTGAGTACAAGAATAAAATTAAGGGTTCAAGGATTAGCGAACAGCCAAATTCAATCCGGGGCCTATGCGTTAATTTTGGCAGAGGAAAATGGTCCACGGCGAATTCCAATCATCGTAGGAACCGCTGAAGCACAGTCTATAGCGATCGCTTTGGAGCATATCGTACCTCCTCGTCCATTAACACACGACTTATTCGCCACTTTTGCGCAAGCCTTCAACGTCATTCTTAAGGAAGTCTACATATACAAATTCGAAGATGGTGTGTTTTACTCAGAATTAGAGTTTAGCGACGGTGAGCGCTCGATAAAGCTGGACTCTCGTACTTCCGACGCGATTGCCATAGCGCTTCGCGTAAATTGCGACATCTTTACTTCCGAGGAGATTGTAAAGGAATGCGGTGTCGTACTGGAAGACACCCTGTCCATCCCCGCTGACGAACCGGAGGAGGATGACAATTTATTAGAATTAGAACCGGATGAGATTAAGGACGAAGCCCAGTTAAAGAAATGGTTAAGCCTATTGGATATCCAAGAAATAAACGAGCGATTGGAAGACGCTATAGCGGACGAAAATTACGAATACGCAAAAATGTATAAAGACGAGTTGCGCCGTCGAGAAGAAGAGGAGGACACAAACAAATGATTGGAGAACAAGGAGGATTCGGACTGGTCTCACTTTTAAGAGGTCTGCTTGGGATCATTACGATTTTAGGTATCGCCTATGCGATGAGTTATGACCGTAAACGGATCGATTGGAAATTAGTTGGTGGAGGTTTGTTCATGCAGATCGTATTCGCCTTGGCGGTTTTATATGTGCCGTTCGTCGGAAGCCTATTGGAAGGATGTGGCAAGATATTTGTTAAGTTGATGGACTTCACGGATGCCGGTCTTACTTTCTTATTAGGCCCGTATGCCTCTAAAGCGGCAGGATTCAGTTTCTTGCTTCATTCGCTACCGATTGTTATTTTCTTCTCCGCCTTGGTTTCCATGTTTTACTATTGGGGGATTATCCAGAAAGTAGTCGGTGCCTTTGCGTGGGTATTGCGTAAATTCATGAATATATCCGGCTCGGAGGGATTAGTGGCCGCCGGTAATATTTTTATGGGAATGACAGAATCTCCTGTGTTGATCAAGAATTACCTGCCGACGATGAATCGTTCGGAGATATTTTTGGTCATGGTATCCGGAATGGGTACGATCGCCGGTTCCGTAATGGGTACTTACATAGGTATGTTGGGAGGAACAGACCCGGCGGCGAAGGTTTTATTCGCCACTCACTTGCTCTCGGCTTCCGTAATGGCAGTACCGGGTTCAATCGTTTTAGCGAAAATGCTTTGTCCGCAGACGGAAGAAGCCACGGACCATGTAGCTATCTCCGGCAAGGAAAAAGAGAACTCGAATATTCTAGATGCCATCTCATCGGGTACGGTTACCGGCGTAAAGTTGATGACGAATATTGCCGCGATGTTATTGGTATTCATATCCCTTGTAGCGTTAGCGAATTATATTACGGAAGGTGTGATAGGGCGTTATACCGGACTGAACGACTGGATTGTAAAGATTACGGACGGTAAGGCGCAGGGCTTGACCTTCCAGTTTATACTGGGTGTAATCACCTCTCCTTTCATGTGGTTGATCGGGGTTCCCAGCCAAGACATCATGTTAGTTGGTTCTTTATTGGGACAAAAGACCATATTGAACGAATTTGTCGCCTATTTCCAATTGCAGCAATGGAAAGATGCCGGATTATTCATGTATGAGAAATCGATCTTGATGTCTACTTATATCCTTTGCGGATTCGCTAATATATCGTCTATCGGTATCTTATTAGGCGGATTGGGCGTATTAGCCCCGGAAAAACGAGGATTAATTTCACGTATCGGCGTACCGGCCATGATCGGCGGAGCCCTGGTCTCTGTGCTATCGGCTACTATAATTGGTATGATCCTTGGGTAATTGAGAATTGAGAATTGAAAATTAGATGGTCATGCAGATTTTTTATACACCAGATATAGCTATCAAGCCGGAATTACCGGAAGAAGAAGCAGGACATTGTATACGGGTACTTCGTCTAGGTGAAGGCGATGAGATAGTATTGACGGATGGGCAAGGCTCTTTTTATAAAGCGGCTATTAGCCGGGCGCATCCCAAACATTGTGAGGTGACCCTCTTAGAGAGTTGGAAACAACCCGATCTCTGGAACTTCAATCTCCATATAGCCATAGCTCCTACCAAAAACATGGACCGGATGGAGTGGTTCGTGGAGAAAGCGACGGAAATAGGGATCAATGCGATCACCTGTTTGAATTGTCGTTTCTCAGAGCGTAAAGAGATCAAGCCGATTCGATTGGAGAAGATATTGGTCAGTGCCATGAAGCAATCCCAGAAAGCGACTTTGCCAGCGTTAGAAGGAATGACAGATTTCAAGAAGTTTGTCGCCACTCCCTTTGACGGGCGTAAGTTTATCGCCCATTGCGAGGAAGGCGAGAAGCCACTATTAAAACATACGTATCAGCCGGGAGAGAATGCCTTAATCCTCATCGGACCGGAAGGTGATTTTAGCCCGGAAGAAATCAAGCTGGCTCAAGAGAAGGGCTTCGAGCCGATCTCTTTAGGAGAGAGCCGGCTGCGTACGGAAACGGCTGCGCTAGTGGCTTGCCATACGATTCATGTGTTAAATCAATAGAGTCCGGTAAGATGCCTCACATTACCGGAGGGTAATCGTAACTTGATTATTGATCGCAGATGCCCTGTCTGTTATTCGGATTCGTTTTAACAGTTTGTCAATCTATCCCCATATTCTGTCTTGTTTACAGACAGAAGTACGGGATGGCTTATAAAAACGTCACTCTCCAGCAGTCAAAAAAACATCCGATCAATCACTGACAGGATGTCTTTACTGCTTGTCACAAATGAAAACCACCTTAACTAAACAAGCAAATGCGTTGCAATTGCAATTATCAATTTTAATGAATACAACAAAAACATGAACGCAGATCAGCATATTTGATCAATAGCCACCGCAAATATACGAAAAAAACAGACCTATGCTATAATATACTATAGCTATTTACATAAAAATCTTCACATACTTTGTTACTCTATTTATGATAAACGAGAGTGACAAAATAATAATACAACGTATTGTGCAAAGGATAAAATCTTTACGCAAGGAACGTAGTATGTCACAACGTGAACTGATGTTCAGATCCGACGTCAATATTTTTATATTAGAACAAGCCAAACAAGATATCAAAATCGGAACCTTAATTAAAATAACCAGAGCATTAAATATCTCTTTATCCGACTTTCTAAAGGGTATTGAAGATGACACTAATATAGAATAATCCTATTTCCATTAAAAATACGTTAATCCTCATAAGGGTTATTAAGCAAATTGCTACATTTGTAATGATATTAACAAATCTAATCTAATAACAATTTAAGTAACATGAAAAATTTGTTCAAATCATTCTTGATTCTTTCAGCCATAGCTATGGCTATCCCCTGTATCGCTCAAACTCCGAATACATTGACTAAGAAGGAGAAAAAAGCTGGCTGGGAATTATTATTCAACGGAAAAGACTTCTCAGGATGGCGTCAATGTAACGGAACCGCTATGCCCGCGAACTGGGTTATAGAAGACAATGCAATGAAAGTATTTACCGGCGAAGGCAAGAAACCGGGACAAGGCGCTAATGGCGATATCCTTTACCAGAACAAAAAGTTCAAAAACTTCGAGCTTTCGGTAGACTGGAAAGCCAGCAAGATGGGCAACTCCGGTATCTTCTATTATGTACGCGAAGTACCCGGCAAACCTATTTATTATGCGGCTCCCGAAGTACAGGTACTAGATAACGTGGACGCAACCGACAACAAATTAGCGAACCACCTAGCAGGTTCTCTATATGACATGCTTCCCGCAGATCCGAAAACAGTTAATCCTGCCGGCGAGTGGAATACGATCGTAATCCGTGTAAAAGATGGAAAAGTAACGCATACTCAAAATGGCAAAAAAGTAGTTGAGTACACTTTATGGAGCAAAGAGTGGGATGATCTGGTAGCTAACAGTAAATTCAAGAACTTCCCGGGTTTTACCGAAGGTATCTCTAAAGAAGGTTATATAGGTCTGCAAGATCATGGCTATCCTATATGGTTCCGTAATATCAAGATCCGTGAACTAAAATAGTTCTTCGAATCTATCGTATATAAATAAAAAGCCCGGGATTCAGATAAATCACCGGGCCTTTTTATATCTGTTTAATAAGTAAGCCTAATTACTCCCACTCAATTGTCGCATTCGGTTTCGGAGACATATCGTAGCATACACGATTCACGTTCTTCACCTCTTTCAAGATACGATCCGTAATCTTCATCAAGATAGGCCAGTCAACCGGTTCGATCGTAGCGGTCATGGCATCTACCGTATTGACGGCACGGATAATCACGGGCCATTCGAAAGAACGGGCGTTATCACGTACGCCAACCGACTTAAAGTCGGGTACTACCGTAAAGTATTGCCATACCTTTTTATCCAATCCGGCGTTCTTGAACTCCTCCCGTAAGATCGCATCCGACTCACGTACCGCTTCCAGTCTATCACGAGTGATAGCGCCCAAGCAACGTACGCCCAAACCCGGTCCGGGGAACGGCTGGCGATAAACCATGTCATAAGGCAAACCTAACTCTACGCCACAAGCACGAACCTCGTCCTTGAATAATTGACGCAAAGGCTCAACCAACTCAAATTGCAAATCTTCCGGCAGACCGCCTACGTTATGATGGGATTTCACCATCTTAGCCGTCTTCGTTCCACTCTCCACGATATCCGGATAGATCGTTCCTTGAGCCAAGAAATCGATTCCATCTAATTTGCGAGCTTCTTCCTCAAATACACGGATAAACTCACCACCGATAATCTTACGCTTTTGCTCCGGATCTTCCACGTCAGCTAGCTTGTTCAAGAAACGATCTGTAGCGTCTACATACACCAAATTGGCATTCAACTGGTTCTTGAAGACCTCAACGACATCCTCGGACTCGCCCTTACGCATCAAACCATGATTCACATGCACGCAAACCAATTTATCGCCGATCGCTTTCAAAAGCAAAGCGGCTACTACAGAGCTATCGACACCTCCAGACAAGGCCAGCAGAACTTTCTTATCCCCTACCTGACGCTTTACCAATTCAATCTGGTCATTGACAAAATTCGTCATATTCCAGTTTGCCTCAGCCTTGCAAGTATCGAACACGAAAGACTTGACAGCGCCCTTGATCGCCTCGACATCATCCGTAAACTCCGGCAATTTAACCTCGCACAACGCCTTATCGTGACCTGCGGCCATTACAGGAGTGCCCATCTCGTAAATACCCGGATTCACGTCGATAGCTACACCGTCGATAACATTGTTTGGGCCACCATTGATAATGATACCTTTCACGTTTGGCAAGGCTTTTAATTCCTCAACCGTGATGTCATGCGGATAAATCTCACTATAAACGCCTAACGCACGAATAGCACGAGCCAACACCGTATTCTCATGACTACCTAAATCCAAGATAACAATCATATCTTGCTTCATGTGACTTTTAAATTTTATTGATTTTACACTTTGTTATACCTAAGACAAATGTCACTCCCACTCGATGGTTGCAGGCGGCTTCGAGCTGATGTCGTACACGACTCTATTTACGCCTTTCACCTTATTGATAATCTCGTTGGAAACTTTGGCGAGGAACTCGTACGGAAGCTGCGCCCAATCGGCGGTCATAGCGTCTGTAGAAGTGACCGCACGTAAAGCTACCGTATTCTCATAGGTACGCTCATCGCCCATTACACCTACGGATTGAATCGGAAGTAAGATTACCCCAGCTTGCCAAATCTTATCGTAAAGTCCCCACTCACGCATCAATGACATATAGATATCGTCAGCGTCTTGCAGGATACGTACCTTTTCCGGCGTGATATCACCCAAGATACGGATACCCAATCCCGGTCCCGGGAACGGATGGCGCTTGATCAAATGCGGTTGCATACCCAACTCCATACCGACACGGCGAACCTCATCCTTGAAAAGAAGACGAAGCGGCTCGACGAGTTTCAAGTTCATCGTATCCGGAAGTCCGCCCACATTATGATGGCTCTTGATAACCGTACCTGTGATAGACAGCGACTCGATCACATCCGGATAAATCGTACCTTGCCCCAGCCACTTGATATCTTTCAGCTTATGCGCCTCCTCATCGAAGACATCGATAAATCCTTTGCCGATGATCTTACGTTTCTTCTCCGGTTCCGTAACGCCCGCTAGTTCTTTATAGAACTTATCTTTCGCGTTTACGCCGATCACGTTCAATCCTAAATGCTCATAATCCCTCATTACGTTCTCGAACTCATTCTTGCGCAGCAAACCATGATCCACGAAAATGCAAGTCAAGTTCTTACCGATCGCCTTATTCAGCAATACGGCCGTAACAGATGAATCCACACCGCCGGAAAGAGCCAAGATCACCTTGTCATCTCCCAATTGCTCCTTCAACTCAGCTACGGTAGATTCGATAAAGGAAGCCGGTGTCCAATCCTTGGCGCATCCGCAAATATTCAAGAAGTTATCCAGCAACTTCGTACCGTCTGTCGAATGGAATACTTCCGGATGAAACTGAACGCCCCACGTTTGCTCACCTTCCACATGGTAAGCGGCAGCCCTCACGTCGTCTGTGCTGGCGATCACCTTGAATTTATCCGGCAATACGGTAATCGTATCCCCATGAGACATCCATATCTGTGAACCCACATGGATCCCTTTCAGTAATTCATCCTCACCATCAATGTGCGACAAATTAGCACGTCCATACTCACGTGAATTAGCCGGTTCCACATTACCTCCGGATGTATAAGCTAGAAACTGCGCTCCATAACAAATACCTAAGACAGGATATTTTCCCCGTATCTCGGTCAAGTCCGCCTTAAAGGCATTCTCATCGTATACGGAATAAGGACTTCCGGAAAGGATCACACCTTTCACGTCGGTAGCGTCATGCGGGAATTTGTTATAAGGAACGATCTCACAATACATATTCAACTCTCTGACCCTACGGCCGATAAGCTGGGTTGTTTGCGAGCCGAAATCAAGAATAATAAGTTTCTCGTGCATGCAATTATGATTATTTAATTGAGTGGCGCAAAGGTAGTAATAAATTCGGGAAGCATAAACACACTGGGCAAATATTCTTCCTTATCACGATACTTTTAAAAGATCTTCCCTTGTCCTATTACGCCTTTCCTCCTGAGACATTCATTATCCACCATCCGTTGCACGATCGTCCACCAACTGTTACATGATCATGCAACGGATGGTGGACGATCATGCAACAGCTATTAGAAGATGAATACCTCAAGAGGAAAACCACAAATCCCCCTAAGGATCCGGCCAAGGGAAGCCGAGAAAACAGCGAACCGTCCGATAACCCGACGAGGGTTCCGGACGGACAAAACAAAAAAAGCCTCGAAGCGTTCATTACAAACAACTTCGAGGCTTTCCTCCGAGGTTCCTGGCGGATTTTAAACTACCAAGTTAATCTCTTTATTTCCAGTCAATTAGAACACTTGCAATTCCGCTACTATAAAACAATTGTAAAACAAATATTCTGTTTAAATCGTTTATTAATAGTCATAAAAATGTAGGAGTAAACTCAATACCCAAAGCACGAGCAATACGAAAGAAACTCGAAATCTGTATATCTGTCTCTCCTTTTTCCACACGAGCAATATAACTTCTTGCTGTGCCAACCTTTTCGGCTAACTCTTGCTGGGTTATCCTTAGTTCTTTCCGGCGGTCACGCAATATCTCGCCATAATACCACGCTATTGACTTCTCATGGAAAGCAGTACGAGAGTCAGTACCCACCTCTCCATATTTATTGTCCAGTAACTCACCCGCTGTATGCAACTTAGCTAACTTATGTTCATCTAACTTTCTCATAACTCAAAGTCTTTTAATATCCGTTCTGCGATCTTTATTTGCTTACTATAGTCTTTTGTGGATTTCTTCAGAAAACCATTCAAGAGTAGTATCTTCTTTGAAAGAATGATGTTCTCATTATCAACAGCAAAAAGAATCGTTCTATATTCATTCGTATTAACAGAAACCCTCATTTCATACAAGTCCGTATGCTCCAAATGTTTCACGAACTTCGTACTAAGTACATACTCTGTTTTGATAATATCCATAGTATGTTCAAACTTAGCTTTTACTTTATCTTGCAACATACCGTAGAACTCTGCAAACTCATCTGAGAAATACAGTTCACGTATATCATTATCCTTTTTATCTGTTGCTTTCATGATGCAAATGTAACTAATCAGATACAATTAAGCAAATATAACATAGACTCTTTAAAGCATTTAACACAAATCGCTTCAGGTTCTTATACTTACCCTTTAGAAATCAAGGATAGGAATATTATACTTATCCCAAAAGGCTGTGAGCTTTTGAAGTTCTTCCTGTACTTCCATTTTTTGGATGCCGTAATAATAGGTAGAATACCCATTTATGCTGTTTGAATAATAAAGTCCACAAATATTTTCCATAACATCGGTGTAATTAATAACACTCGGATTCAGATATAAAGGAGTTTGTCCCTTTAATCTAACTTATCATAATATTTTATGCAACTCGGTAAGCCTTAGGTACGAAATTCTCCAAATGAACAATTTACGGCTACCCCCCGATAACCCGGCGAGAGTTACGGACGGACAAAACAAAAAAAGCCTCGAAGCGTTCATTACAAACAACTTCGAGGCTTTCCTATGAGGTTCCTGGCGGATTCGAACCGCCGTACATGGTTTTGCAGACCACTGACTAAGCCACTCATCCAAGGAACCGAATCAATCAAAAATAAAAGTAATTTTCAATTACCAAGAGGTTCCTGGCGGATTCGAACCGCCGTACACGGTTTTGCAGACCGCTGACTAAGCCACTCATCCAAGGAACCATAATTTCAATACAAAACAACTACTTTCGTTTTGCGAGTGCAAAGAAAGATAATAATATTGGAATTACCAAACTTTTCCTTTCTTTTTTATTTTTCCCTCCGAATATTATAGAAGTAGAGAAAATGAGCTTACCTTTGCCTATCAAATAGATAAATAACGAAAAAATGACTTATACAGAAACTGTAATACCGGGCGTATGGATCATTGAGCCAAAGGTATTGAAAGATGCGCGCGGATACTTTATGGAAGCTTTTAAGCAAGCGGAATTCGAGGAGCATATCGGAAAAATCCAGTTCGTGCAAGACAACGAATCTTGCTCCTCTAAAGGCGTATTACGAGGATTACACTATCAGCTAGCGCCCTATTCTCAATCTAAATTAGTCAGGGTGATCAAAGGACGGGTATTGGATGTAGCCGTAGATGTACGTGAAGGCTCGCCCACATTCGGCAAATATGTAGCTGTAGAGTTATCGGACGAGAATAAACGCCAGTTATTTATTCCACAGGGATTCGCCCACGGATTCCATGTATTAAGTGACGAGGCTATCTTTACCTATAAAGTAGATAATCCATATACTCCAACGCATGAACGGGGAATCCGCTATGACGATCCCACGGTCCATGTAGATTGGAGCATCACAGATCCGGAATCGATCAACCTATCCGAGAAAGACACCAAGGCTCCATCGCTGAAAGACGCTGAGCTTAATTTCAAATACTAAACACTGTACAGATATGAAAACTTACCTAGTTACCGGCGCCGCCGGTTTTATCGGTGCCAATTTCATCAAACACATGCTGGCGAAATATGACGATATCAAGATCGTTGTCCTAGACTTGCTGACTTACGCAGGTAATTTAGGCACCATCGCCGAGGATATCGATGGAGTACGTTGCGAGTTCGTGAAAGGCGATATTTGCGATCGTGCCTTGGCCGACCAGCTATTCGAGAAATACAACTTCAATTATGTCGTGAACTTCGCCGCTGAAAGTCATGTAGACCGAAGCATCGAAAATCCCCAGCTATTCCTGCAAACCAACATCCTCGGTACACAAAACCTATTGGACGCCGCACGAAAAGCATGGGTTACCGGTAAGGCCGAGACAGGTTATCCGGTATGGCGTGAAGGTGTACGTTTCCATCAAGTCTCTACCGATGAGGTCTATGGAAGCCTAGGTGCCGAAGGGTATTTCCACGAGACCACGCCTTTAGATCCCCGAAGCCCGTACAGCGCCTCCAAGACAAGCGCGGACTTATTCGTAAAGGCTTACCACGAGACGTATAAGATGCCGGTATCTATTACCCGTTGTTCCAACAACTACGGACCTTACCATTTCCCGGAAAAATTGATTCCTTTAATTATAAAGAACATATTGGAAGGTAAATCCCTACCTGTATATGGTGACGGCACAAACGTACGCGACTGGTTATATGTAGAGGATCACTGCAAGGCGATCGACGCCGTAATCCACCACGGACGTGTGGGAGAGGTTTACAACGTAGGCGGTCATAACGAGAAGCAGAACATCGAGATCGTAAAACTCACGATCCGGACGATCCATCAACTAATGACCGAACAACCGGAATATCGCCAAGTATTAAAGAAAAAAGAGATCGGTGCCGATGGAGAAATCTCTATCGACTGGATCAACGACAGCTTGATTACATTCGTGAAAGACCGTCTGGGCCATGATCAACGATACGCCATCGACCCGACGAAGATCACCAACGAATTAGGCTGGACACCAGAGACCTGCTTCGAGGTCGGTATCGTAAAAACCATCCGTTGGTATCTTGAGAACCAAAAATGGGTAGAGGATATCACCGGTGGAGATTACATGAAATATTACGAGCAAATGTATGGATCACGTTGATTCCTCAACGTGACCGTGTGTATGTGGATGAATCTCAGAGAGGCTGTTTCCTAATTCGGGAGCGGCCTCTCTTATTTGTTTCCGGATCGTCTCGCGTATCTCCTCACGCACATTCCTGCGGGTACTATCCAGTTCCGCTTGCTTGGCAGGTTTCAAGAAATCTTTATATTTACATTTCACTATCTTGAACTTGAAATCATCCAAATTCCCTTTTATATCGATACCCAGCTTAAACGGTACCGGCGATTTTAAAACCGAGAGGTGGTAATCGAACGTCATATCCAAATTATGCGTTCCTCCTACGGCTACTTTATACCGGTCCATCTCCACCAAGAATGGGAATACCTCGATCTTGTTATCATGGATCGCTAAATCTACCGCTATACTATCAATCATATTCCGTTTTTTATTCTTGAACATCAGCGTCTTCGATATCTCGGTAAATGTCTCACCATCCAGCAGCACCATATTCTTTCCGCTCAGGTAGCAAGAGGCATTTACAGACGGCAGCAACACAGACATCGTAGAATCCGCCTTGCAAGTCGCCGTCATCTGGCAATCTACCATGCCTTCGAACGAACGAAGCATAGGGACCAATGTGTCGATGTCCGGGAATAAACTGATTAACCGTTCCACTAAAATATCATTTAAGGACAACTCAAATCCCATAGTCGCCTCTTGATCTGTTTTGGTCGTATAAACCATCGTCAGATCTCCGGAACCGATATTCGAGCTCATACATAAATCGCTCAGATTGATACTTTGATCCCGGATTACAACCTCACCTTTCACATCCTCCAACTTCAGATCCTTAAAATCTATTTTTTTAGCATTTGTATGAAGCGTCAGATCCAAGAATTTCGGAACGACAAATAGTTGAGAGATCGAATCCGTAGCGACACTATCCACGGTATTCGCTAATAGATGATCCGTCTCCAGTACGGAGATACTGTCTTCCGAGAAGGCCCTAACCGAGTTGGATGCCAATTGATCAGAAAACTGCAAACCTTTACCTATAGCTAGCATCAACTGGTTACAATCGATCAGATCGGATTCCAACTCGAAATTCGCTTTCAGCTTTCCTCCCCGTAGCATGGCCCGCCGGATGCCGCTAAGCTCTCCGCTCAAAGTAAGATCGCTCTTTCCTAAATGCAGGCGGGCACCACTCAACGTCATATTGTTAGTATTGAATTTCACGCTTGTCTCATCAATATACATCGGAATGGGGAATAAGCGGCTAAAGCCCCTCAATTGCTTAAACCTCACTTGTCCCCGAGCCTCCCATTGGCGTAAGACACTGTTTGAGGAAGCGACCGAATCCACTTGCGACCGCTGTCTATTCGCCCTTCGGGTGGTCTGCGTGCGCCTGCGCAAGGTATCACCGGCGGCGATACGGCGTTCACGTTGTTGACGAATCGCTTGCCGATAAGGTAATGCTTCCAAAGAGAACTGGCTCTCCGTCAGAACCATACCCGTCCGTAAAGGGATAAGAATATATTTTAAGGTGTCCACCGAGATCGTAGCTCCCGCCATAGGGATCCGCTTATCTGTAGAAGAAGCCTTGATGCCCCCTTTCAACACGGTCTTACCGGCCACCATCCAGGTAGAATCCGGCAACTTGGTGCGCAAATGATCAAATTCCAACCCTGCAGTCATAGGGATAACAGCCGTTGTATCAATAACCGGCGTCGTATTGGCTACCATCTTCAATCCACCGATATTCGTACTGATCTCATCCTTATACTTTATATTCAAGGTATCCACCGATAGATTAGCGCTCAACAATCCTTTCGCATTCAGATATTTACTTTCATTTTCCGTAGATCCTACAAACAGATTCGCCCCAGCGATATACATATCCACGCCTAACGGCTTACTAAACGCCTTGAAGCGATCAACCGTCAAATTGCCGGATGATTTGACCTTGGCGAAGCGGCTATTCACGATATCATCCACCTTAAACACCGTAGATAAATCAGCCATCACGGTACCCTCCAGCAGCAGTGTGTCGGGATTCAAGAACTCTTTAGCCAAACGGGTAAAATCGACCTGCCCTTTCATCTCCGCCCGAATCGCGGGATTCCTCCAGATATCCCTAACCTCGCCACTCATGGTCAGCGAGGTATTCAACCCGATCAATGTCAGCTCCTCCAAAGAGACATACGAAGAATCCGGGTAAGCGCCATTCAAATGTAAATCCACGTCCATGCGCAAGGTATCGATCCCCTGTTCAATACCTTTTACATGATAAGAACCATCCTCTATCTTGCAGCATAAGTTCACGGTCGGAACGATACTATCCCCTAATTCTCCACGGATATCCCCTTCCAAAATAATACGTCCCTCAGCAAGTGTTTTATCCCGATCCTTAAAATATTCATCCGGAATAAAATGTAAGAGATCATTCATATCGGAAACCTTCAACCCGAAAGTCATATCGATCCGTGACGGATTATCCTCGGTAGCCGGCACCATAAAGCCATCCGCCGTAAAAGGCAGGTTATTCACCAGCAACTCCGCGTCCCTCAACCCAATCCGGCGAAGTCCGTCAGCCAACAACAAACGTCCCTTGAAGCGTAACGCTAACTTATTCGCCAAAGAATAAGACGGGCTACGGAATACGATCGAGGAAGAACCGGTCTCCACATCCAACTTATTTCCTCGTTGGGTCAAAAGGCCGTCTATATGTAAAAAGAAACCATCGATCGCCGTATATAAATCCTGCTGCCGGTCATCATAGACAAAATGCCCATTCGTAATATGCACTTGCTGCAAATCTATTTTAGGCAATGGAGATGACGATGATTCATCTACCGAATCCATCTCACTTTGATAAATCTCCCAATTCGCCTTTCCCTCCTCATTCACATAACCATAAAAACGGATACTATCCATGATAACCCGAGGAATCGTCACTTTCCCGCTAAACAGATAATCCGTAGGGTTAAATACGACGATCGCTTTTTTGAAAGACAACAAGGAATCCGAAGGAATCATCAAATCCTCCTGATGTTCTATAGAATCCTCAGCCTGATGTGAGATCAAACGCCCATTTGTCAACTTCACTCCCAGATAAGGATACGTCTCGAAATAAGTCAACTCCACCCGATCACATTCCAAGTGCGCCTCTATGAATTCGTTTGTTTTTTCTACGACCAGCGGTGTCAGCTTCTCCGGAGGTAAGACCGCCCATTTCAGTATACCAACCCCGATCAAGGGAAGTATGAAAAAGATCCCGACCAACACAGACACAACAACCAATAATATTTTCTTCCACTTCATCATCTTCGAATTTTATTACCCTTTTATATCTTCGCCAATTCCTCAAGCATAGCCCTTCGGGCAGGATAAAGCTTTCTCAATCGCTCGATCAGTCCCACTGCCATCAGACGGGCACCTAATTTTATCATCCGGCGTATATATCTGCAAGCCGACTGATAATGCTCCCGTCCCATCTGTCGCTCCATATAACCCAGTATCAGATCCCTATACATCGCGGCCAACTCCATCGGATAAGAATCAGCCAAATACTGTTCAGCCTCGACGACACGATCTAGCGTGGCATTCTCTTGAAGCAATTTAAAGAAATCTGCCCACCTAGATTCCCACACATACAGCTGCGAAATTCCCGCATAATCGATGCCATATCTCGATTTATTGCTCATTTCGCTCACAAGCCCATCTACATACGACGGCCACTGATCTTGAGGTGTAAGCGATTTCAGCAAATCATAATAATATTTCTGGGGATGGTAACGTCCTGATCGTGTCACAAAAAAATACCGAGCAAGCGAGATCATACGTGCCACGTCATTGGTTTCCATATAAAGACTCAATAAATAGTTACGCCAGTCATCTGCCAAGCCGGGAAGTTCCTTCTCGTCTTTCCGGACACCTTCAGCTGCCAGCTTTTCCGCCTTCTCGTACTCTTTTCCAGCCAATGCTTTTTCGATCAACTCTTTTCTAAAATCGGAATTTTCCAGATGACTTTCCATAAAACCAAGACAAGCCTTTTCATCTTCCGTCTTTCTAATAAGCTCCAACATCAAGTTTTGGGATTGCCTGTACTCCCAATCCCACGAATCCCCAGTCGGCCTGACTAGAGAGAGGTTCATCTTGATACGTTCTATCTCAGGCTCGGTTTTCATCATACGGATAGCTATATCAATCAAATCGAAATGCCAATCCCAGCCTTTCAAAAATCCTTTCTCAAACCCCACCATCAGCCAATCAAACAATTCATCATGCAAGGCTTCATCCAAATCAGACTCCACAAGTGTCTCCAGTAATTCAAATCCACCAGCGATACAACCGCCGATCGTCCCGTTACTATCGTCGGAACAATCAAGAACCTCCCTCATTACCTCAGTAACAGCTTCCGCCACATAAAGGGCTTTCCTCTTTTTCCCCTTCTCTAATCCGGCTAACGCATCATCAATGATCCCTAACACTTCACTACCCAGTTGCCCAGCTTCCCGATATTCAACAAATCCATGCCTTCCGGTATACGTTTTCACCAGTTTTTCCAATTGTTTCACGTATAACTCTTTCGATTCCGGATACAAATTTGGCATATGCTTCGCCACGAACAAATGCCGGAAACCTTTATCCGTAGCACACATATCACGTACGAATGCCCTTAATTCATCATGAGTCAATTGCTTAAGTATTTGTTCCATCTGCAGTGTTTCCGACTCTTTCTTTTTCCGGGGAGAGGCCTTTACCTTTGTCAGATTATCCAGATCCAATAAATCTTTTTGCAAATAAAATAACACGGCAACTACATGCTTACATACGACTCCCCAATCGTACGGACAGTCACAATCATATTCCATGACCTTATCCCCCTTTATATGCAAATGAACCGCATAGATTTCCGATCCTTCCACGGTAGCCTCATAATCTCCACCGCCCAAGTCTTCCACTTCGGTAACATATCCTTTTTTGAAATAATCGAATCCTCGTTTTAGGATCGTTCCATCTATTTGCTGCTCAAAATTACTCAGTGATAAATCCATATTCATAGCAATATTATCTACGTTGTGTCTTACAAATGTATGTAAAATAATCAAACTATCATTATAGACTTTCCAAAACTTGATTAATACCCCAACCTCCTCAAAAGCAAACCCGCCTCTCTTGCCTCCCTACATTGGGAAGAAAGAAAGGCGGGCTCATCCATTCATTTCAAATAATTTACTTTTTATTTCGCTCTATTCATCCAGGACCTCGTATTTAGAATGCTGGCTCTTGAACTCGGGAACAATCTCCTTCATCCGCTTCACGATCTGCATATCCCCCTCCACGGCACAAGCATGTACCAAGGCATCAATCCGCAGATTGGCGTCCGCATAATCATACGCACGGACTTGGGCGATCTTGATCTTCGGATGAAAAGTAGGCTTGAAGGTCTCCTCCTCGTTGAGTACCTCCTCATACAATTTCTCTCCGTCTCGCAATCCCGTGAACCCGATCTCGATTCCCTTCACCCCGCTCAGACGGATCATACGCTCTTCATTTACCAAAGCAATGATGTACTCAACTTTGTCTTCCAGATGATAGTTACGAGGTATATCCATAATGATTATTTTACTGAAAATAAAAATAATCATTTATCATCTTAACACTAACTTTTCCGATAAAAATATTAGAGTACATTTGCTCTCAATTGTAACAAATATTCTTCTTTATACAATCCACAATATAAGCCACATCCTCATCCGTCACATAGGGGCCGGAAGGCAAGCACAACCCAACCTTAAACAAAGATTCGCTCACCCCATTCACATAAGCCGGGCAATCCTTATAGACAGGTTGCTTATGCATCGGCTTCCACAAAGGGCGAGATTCTATACCCATCGCGTCAAGTCCCACACGCATCGCCTCGACATTGGCATTCGGCTCGCAATCCGTATGTGCGTTAACCGCCGCATGAGTCACACCGCCCGCACCACCAACAGCACCTTGTACCATTGCTTGATAAGCATTCTCCTGCCCTTTCACCCTCAATAAAGGATCCAAGACAATCGTATTCAACCAATAATTACTATCAAAACGACCGGAAGGATTCTCATGCAAGGTGATCCCTTTCACATCCTTCAACAGTTCCCGGTATAAATCACACGTATGCTTATGATGAGCCACATGAGCGTCAGCCACCGTCATCTGACCACGCCCGATACCCGCACAAATATTCGATATCCGGTAATTATACCCGATCCGCTCATGCTGGTAATACGGATAAGCCTCCCGAGCCTGCGTAGCGTAGAACATGATCTCCCGCTTAGCCTCTTCATCCGGACAAATCAACGCACCACCACCACTAGTCGTAATCATCTTATTCCCATTGAACGACAGCACCCCATATTTTCCAAACGTACCCAACATACGTCCATCATAGCGAGAGCCAAAACCCTCCGCCGCATCCTCAATGACCGGAATCCCATACCGATCAGCGACAGCCATAATCTCATCCACCTTATAAGGCATCCCATATAAGGCCACCGGAACAATCGCTTTCGGTGTTTTTCCCGTCTTCCCGATACGATCTTGAATCGCCTCTTCCAACAACACAGGATCCATATTCCAAGTATCCACCTCCGAATCCACGAATACAGGCGTAGCCCCCAAATAAGTGATCGGATGCGAGGAAGCACAGAAGGTAAAGCTCTGTACCAGCACCTCATCCGCCGGCTTCACGCCACAGGCAAGCAACGCCAAATGCACTGCGGCAGTACCGGCAGACAGAGCTACCACATGTTTACCTTCACCCACGAATTCCTCCAGATCTTTCTCAAATCCATTCACGTTCGGACCCAGAGGCACGACCCAGTTCGTATCAAAGGCTTCTTTGATATACATTTGTTCTTTGCCGCTCATGTGAGCAAGGCAAAGATAAATTCGTTTATTCATTATTATTGTGATTTTAGAAAATACTTCGGATCAGCATAAAAGCCTCAGCTCTTTCTACGCTAATTGTAGCACCTCTATATTTCGCCAAAGCTTCCAAAGCCTCTAAAGAACGAGAACTAGGGAACCGCCTTAGTTGAGATTGATAACACTCCATCGCTCTCAATTTCATTTTCATTCCATCTTGACTACAAGGAATGAATACCGTGGGAATAAAAGCATCATCCGCATAAGGAGCAGCCCATTCAGTTTCAGATAACGTTTCATAGGTATAAACTCGCTTAACCGTATAATCTCCAACAGGACGACAAGCGACTAATACACTGTCAAAGACCATCCGATGATCTTTATGAATATCTCCTCTATGGGGAATAAACACAGTATCTATTTGATTTTCGGATATACATTTTGAAACTTCACGAGACATGATATAACCTGGATATTGATCTAATGCAGGAGCCGGAAAATCAAAGAAAAAGGTCTGTTTTACACCTAGTAAACGATGAGCCTCCAGTGCCTCTGTTCTAACACGCTGAATACCTTTTTCGGAAAAAATATTTGGATCAGATTTACTGGCATTTGTCATAATCAGCACATACACATTATGACCTTCTTGTATCATCTTATAAATAGTTGCCCCACAGCCCAATATTTCATCATCCGCATGAGGTGCGATAAACAAAACATTATTTTTCATTTTTCAACAACGTTAAATCTTGCTTTATCATTTCTATCTCATTCCGCAAACGGAAAATCTCATATTGATCATAATAGCCTAATCTAGAACCTACAACCAAATGCTCATCGACAGGTCTATCCAAATAATCAACCATGTTATATTTCACCAATTCAACATAACCATCAGCTGTTTGAACAACAGGATTATCATTGTTGAAATTTACGACACGGCCAATAACACCTTTCGCATATCCAGAAGCATAATAATTAGATTTCCATACCAGAACCTTATTATTACCATAAAAAGAGAAAGCCCCGGGATGAGGCGATGTACTAGCCTTTATCAAACGATCAATATCTTTTGCCGTATTCGACCAATCTATACAACCATCCAAAGGAGCCCGCCTAGCATAGAAAGTAGCCGCCTTCCCATCTTGAGGAATCCCTTTTAATCCGACAGAAAACAAAGAAGGAAGCCAACGATCCAAAGCCCGAACCATAGACTCTTTCAACTTAACACCAATAGAAGTAACATCATCATCTTCCCTTATAGAAAAAGGTTCCTGCACAAAAATATCCCCTTCATCAGCATTTGTGTCTATTTTAAAAAAAGTTGCCGCACCTTCTCCCTTGTCCAATATCAGCCAAGCCATAGGAGCCCGACCCCGTCCTTTTGGCAACTTCGTTGGATGAAATCCTACACAAGCCAATCGAGGTAATCTTATAATATCTTCATCAACCAACTGAGAGACACCAACCACAAAAAGAATATCAACCGAAGCGTTCCTAATTTGCTCCTTGATATCGTTCGAATTTATTTTTATGAAAGGATAATAAGAAAGATGATTATCTTCCGCAAATCTACGCATCGAACAATAACCACTTACATTTAAAGTCGAGTGAGGTTCATACCCCCAAACTCCAACAACATTAAATGAATATTCCACCAACTTTTGTAACGTCAGCAAACTACTGCCAACACTACCAATCAATCCAACCCTCATTTCTTAATATATTTTTCTTCTCCAAACAAAACAATCGCCACGGTCTTGACAAGAATCCTCAAATCCAACATAAACGACATACGGTCAACATACTCACGATCCAAGCATAAACGCTCTTCCCAAGGAAGATAGATATTACCATTAACTTGCGCCCAACCTGTCATTCCCGGCCTAACTTCACATCGTTTCTTTGCAATTTCTCCAAATTTCTCATATAAACTCGGTAACGCAGGGCGAGGGCCAACTAAAGACATATCACCGATAAACACATTCCATATTTGAGGCAACTCGTCAATCTTAAAACGCCTCAAGAGTCCCCCTATTCTTGTAACATCCGGATCTTGCAAATACGTTTGTTTCACATTAGGATCTCTCTCCTTATTTGTCATCGTACGCAATTTATAAATCCTAAAAACACGCCCATTTTCACCAACTCTACTTTGCAAATAAAAAATAGGGCCTTTCGAATCCAACTTTATCAAAACAGCAACTATGATAAAAAGAGGAAATAAAAGCAACAAGATAGCAAAGGAAATTAAAAAGTCAAATAAACGCTTAAATTTCAAATACATAACATATAAAAAATATAACGATTTAGGACAGTAAACACTCAATTTAGGGCATCCCCCTTTAAAATTGTTAATAAATTAGTTTTGATTTTAACATTGGCTGGTAGTCAATGTGATTTTGTCAAGAACCATATTAACATAATCCCTGCACCCATTAAAGATATTTTTGAAAAAAGTTCCGATGAAGTTCCAGATAGAACTACCATGAAGCTTTGCCGTTCCAATCACACTGTGATAAGTTACAGCCATCTCAACACTGACATCACTACCATTGTGAAGTGAATTATTACGTTGAGTAATCAGCTTTCGAATGGTTCGCTCAGCCAGATTGTTGTCTATCGGTAATTCACCATCATCCAAGTAAGCAAAGAACTGTTCACGTATGATTGACAACACACGACTGTGTTTACAGCGCATATCGGTGTTGAAACAGATGCAGGCCGTTACTCATGCAAACCTCAATCCATATACGAACATCCGACCATTTCTTGTCTTCATTTGTTATGGAACTTTTAGAGGAAACCTCTGTATTACCAGATGGGGCAACATCCGGAATGCCATCTACATGAACCTCCACTATCTTATTACGTGTATCCTTGTACCACTTTTGAAAAATATTGTATGGAACCTTATTCCGTTTACAAAAGGACTGAACAGACTCTCCGCTCAGTAGTGACTCTGTCTAGTACTGGAAGTAAAACCTCTCTAAATCTTCGCTACTATACATAATCTATAAATTTATTGTTCGCTGCGAATCTACAAAATATACCATAGAGCCCTAAATTGAGTGCTTACACAAATAACGTATTTTCAACAGAATAAATAAACTGCTATATTTATGAATTAGGCCTTTCACCCCGGCAAATCATATACCCCTTATTATGTAATTTTATGTTGATTTTTATAACCTTAGCTGGATTACCAGCCACGATACATCCATCAGAAACATCTTTTGTAACAACTGCATTTGCCCCAACAATGACATGATTACCAATCTTTAATCCTGGATTAATAACAGCCCCCCATCCAATATTTACATGATCTCCAATATAAGTATCTAAATACGCACCATTTCTATAACCATCGTGAGCCAATATTAAAGCATTCTGTGATATTCGAACATAATCACCAATATGAACACCTTTAGGATTAACTCCATCTATCTTAGCTTTTCTATTTATGTTACACATAATTCCAACATCACATCCTCTAATTTTTCGAAGATAAAATGCGTTCATTTTATTCACACTCAGAAATAAAAAAACTTTTATTTTTTGCTTTAAAGTTCTTTTCGGATCATCTTCTGAAGAGAAAAAAACACGAAAAGGATTACTTTCTTTTACCATAAGTCACTTTTTCTTTAAAATATAGTTATTAATAAAATACACATCGGTTTTGTCTTCATCCACATGGTCCCCCAACTCAATCCCAGTCCAAATGAAGACATTAACAGCCTCGTTTCTTTGGTCCTAAGTTGATCTGCGATCCTTGTTACCATCAATGACGGTATCGAAGCACCTCCTAAGTTCCCATACTCTTCCAAATTGTAAGGCACTTTCTCTTTAGGTAACTTCAATTTCTTCACGATACGATCCACGATCATCTTGTTCGCCTGATGAATCAAGAAATAATCTATATCTGTTTCACGATTGATATTATAATCCGCTAAGAAAGCCTCAACGGATTTAGGAGGACGGGATATGGCGAACGAGAATACATTCATACCGTTTATCAACGTATGAATAGGCGCACGCACAATGCCATTACCAAAATCCTCATATTCAAAAGAGGCAGGAGTAGCCGGATGGCGAAAACCACCATGAGGGGTCATCAGAGCCTCATATCCCTTTCCGTATGTATGGAAGTCTACTACAATATCATTAGCGGTCTCATCATATTCCAATGCGATCGCCGTACCGCAATCTCCAAATAAAGGTACACGGCTTTTGTCTTTCATGGAACCCATTCGCAAGGCCGTATCCCCTATAAGTAGTAACGCACGCTTCACATTACCCGCCGTCAACAAATTACCGGCAACCGTTATGGCATACATACAACCACAGCATCCCATGGGTATGTCCATACAGAAACAATTTTCCGACAAGCCAAGCCTATCCTGTAACACACAAGAGGTCGGGGGAGTACGATAATCGCCTGTAACAGACTCGAACAACAATACATCGATACTATCTTTCTCCCATCCTAACTCTACAAGTAGTTTTTCAGCGGCAGCCTGACACATATCCGAAGCGCACATGGTATCCGGGGCTATATGCCTACGTTTTATACCAACCGTATTGTCGAACACATCCGCTTCCTCTTGAGAAAGAAGTCCTAATTCGGAAGTTGTTACCACATTCTTAGGAACAGCCATAGCCACTCCTTTCATGCCAACATTCTTAATTTCCCACCTTGCCATAAGTCCAACCGTTAAAGCTCAACATCGTACTTCTTCAAGATCTCACGTCCTTTACCGTATGAGGTAAATTCCATGATATCTTCCGGGTCAAACATAATATCCAAAGACTCTTCCAATAAAGCGATTATATTCAATTGATGAACAGAATCCCACGCATCCACGCTGTCTTTTGAAAAGCCATCATTCAACACTGTGATTTCTACACCAAACACTTCTACAAAAGCATTATTATACTTCTCTATATTTGTCATTACTATTTACTTTTATGAATTTAACTTACTATACAATATCTTTCCGGCCTCATTCTTGGGAATTTCATCAATCACTTTGATCTCAAAGGCAGAGGCCACCAATTTGGTCTTTTCCACCAACACCTCTTTTACCGCCGTCGCATATTGCTCATTAGTCAAGTAAACGGTCATCTTCTCGTCCGTACCTACGCAAGCACATTCTATCGGATATTTTCCTTTGATTATCTGCTCGCACTCATCCAATCCGATGCGCATACCGAACAGTTTCAAGAAACGCCCCATGCGCCCCACTATGTAGTAACAGCCATCCTCATCCCGATAAGCCAAATCACCGGTACGCATAAAACCATTGCGTTCATCACCCAGCGACAGGTCTTCCCGACTACGGGCATATCCCATCGTCACATTTTTACCGCAATAACACATCTCACCTTCGGTATTGGCCCCCTCTATACGATTTCCCTCACGATCTATCAACGACAACTCCGCATTAGGAACAGCCCGGCCTATACTACCGACTTTCTCAATGGCCCATTCCGCAGGTAAATAAGCCATACGAGCAGTCCCCTCCGATTGTCCATAAGTCGCGATCCAACGTTTTCCATTGTCACGACAATATTCAGCGAACTTCAAATTCAACTGACGAGACATTTTACCACCACCTTGAGTAAGTAAGGTCAGATCCGGCAAATCCATCCGGAAAAAACGCATTAAGTTCAATATCTCAAAACTATAAGGCACCCCTGTAAAACTGGTAGCCCGTTGTTCCTTCATAAAGTTCCAAAAAGCCTTGTCTGTCATGCTCTGATTGGTTATCAATACAGTGGCACCCACATACAAGTGACTGAACACGACAGACAATCCCATCGTATAATATAGGGGCAACACCAGCAAGGGTCTGTCATTAGAGGTAAGTCCAAAGAAAGTCGATATATTCAAAGCCGCCGCCTCTATATTCTCATACTTATGGCGTACTAACTTAGGACTTCCCGTAGAGCCGGAGGTAGGCAACATGTGAGACAAATCAGCATGTAGTACACAAGGCTCCATACCTGTATACAACAATGTATAGCCATAGTACTCACACACCTTCTCATACTGCGATGCGACCGCCATACTTGTAGGCAGACACACATAAGAGGGACGATATATTTCAAATAAATTACGATAAAGCCCCTCCTCGATATGAGCGTTCAATATCAAAGGCACATTACCCGAATGGATACACCCTATACTCCATGCGATTCCCCCCACATTATTCTCTGCCAACAAAAACAATAAGGAACGTGCCGGAAGCAAAGAGCCGATCCTCTCTGAAAAGGATAACAATTCCCCATACCTCAAGACAGCCCCCGAAGCATCTATTGCGGCAACCGCATCCTGCGGTCGCTCATTCAAACCCAATATCATCTGATTATTTTATTCTAAATGGAAGCGCAACCATCCACGCCCAATATCTGACCGGAAATATAGGAAGCCCTGTCAGAGGCAAGAAAAGCACAAGCGTTCGCCACATCTTCCGGTGTACCCAAACGTCCTAACGCTATTTTCTGAATACGTGTATCTATTTTCTCTCCACTCTCCTCATACAATTCAGAGAATCGTTCCGTTTTCACGATACCCGGTGCTACAGCATTGACTCTGATGCCAAGAGGAGCCAATTCCTTAGCGGCTGATTTGGTAAACGACATAATAGCCCCTTTGGTAGCCGAGTAGGCAGACTGACCGGGAGACCCCAATACTGCCGTAACAGATGCGATATTCACAATCGATCCACCTCCGTTGCGAGCCATCAAACGAGATACCAACTGCACCATTTCTATGACCGCGATCACATTTACCCGGAACATCAGTTCTGTTTCCGGTCGAACAATCATGCCGATTTTCTTATTAAACACCACACCAGCGTTATTAACCAGTACATCAATACGACCTTCTCGTTTGAATATCGACATAAAAGCAGACTTGACAGCAGCGGCATCCGTCACATCAAAATACAACGGAATCACACGAGTTCCTTGCGCAGCCGCACATTGCTCCGCCCATACATCCATGCTCCCTTCCTGTCGGTCACAAGCATATACTATAGCACCATCACCGGCAAAACGATCGGCTATCGATTTTCCGATGCCCTGTGCAGCACCGGTAATGATACATACTTTATTTTCTAAAAATCTTTCCATCTCAATTATTTCAAACTACGACCACCATCAATCACCAAATTGGTACCTGTAATCCATGATGAAGCATCCGACAATAAATAGATGATAGCATGCGCCACCTCTTCCGGCTTTCCATAGCGCTTTAACGGATACGCATCGACATCCTTCGCAACATCTTCCGCTGTCAAAAGTCTATTTTCAATCAATGGCGTCTGAATCCTTCCGGGATGCACGGCATTGCAACGAATACCTTTACCGGCCAATTCCAAAGCCGCATACTTCATATAAGTACTCAATGCGCTCTTTGAAGCCCCATAAATCCCATTGGCAGGAGCCACATTTCCATAAGCGGAAATAGAAGCCGTAAAAACTACCGAAGATGGATTCTTCATCTTTTTCTTTCGTACCAATAACTTTATGAGAAGCATGGGCGCAAATACATTGACTCCAAACACTTCCTCCAATACATCAGACGAATAGAACTGTACAGGAATCATCTTCCCTATACCGGCATTACAGACAAAGCCATCCAATATAGGCAATGAAGCAACCAATTCACCGCATTCGTCCTCGTTAGATAAATCAGCGGCAATGACCCGATGTCCCTTTCCTCCTTCCAGAACCTGAAGTGTTTCATGCAAATTCTGCACGTTCCGACCTGTCAGTATAAGAGTGGCCCCCAATCGAGCACACTCTATAGCCGTTGCCCTACCAATACCGGAAGAAGCACCCGTCACAAGTATCGTCTTACCTTCTAAAGAAAAAGGATTATACATTATTTCTTGTTTTGTACGCTTTCGAATAGATCACCTACAGTTTGTGCATTACGCATGTCCTCCCCATTGATTGTGACACCATAAATTTCATCAACCATCGCAATAACAGACAACGCAACTAAAGATGACCATTCTTCCAATTCCCGGAATTTAGTATCTACATGAATACTCTCAATTGCGATATCATCAAACTGCTCCGCAAAATTCTTAATGAAATCTTTTATTTCCATAATTAATATATTTAACTTTCACATTAATTTCTTAGCAGGATTCCCTATTACGGTTGTCCCTTCTTTTACACGTCTTATAACAAAGCTACACGCACCCACATGCGCTCTATCTTCTACTACAACTCCATGATTTAACACGGAAGAAGTATAAATATCCGCTTCATTCCCTATTACAGTTCCTCCCACACAGGTAACATGAGTATCTATCCGATTCCAATCCCCCATCCGCACATCATGCCCTATTACCGTATAGGATTGTATCAGATTATAACTACCAATCTTAGCATCCGCACCAATACAGGTGTACGCACCAACTATATTTCCTACACCTAGTTGTACATTGGTTCCAATACGTGCCGTGCGATGAATTAGATTAATAAATTGAGCCCCCCTATTTATAAGCTCCTCCATACACTTCTTACGAACCGCTCCACCTATGGAACATACAAATACATCATTTTCCTGTGGAATATAAGTGCTTATTTTATCTAAAACAGGAGGATAGTTAGCAAAACCGTCCAACGCTTGGAGGTTGTCATCGATAAAGCCCTTAATGACAAACTCATCACCATATCCCATACTCTCACGAGACATGTCATATAAAGTACGTCCCATGCCTCCGACGGCAATGATTATAAGATTTTTCATTTAGATATGACTGATTCAAAAATATCGGTTAATTGTTTGGCTATAGCAGATGAAGAGAAACGTGTCTGATAATCTGTCACAATGTAATCTGTTTCATATTGAGAATAATTATAGTACATTTTTTTCAATGCATCACACAAGGCTCTAGAATCATCAACTGGAACTAAAATACCATTCTTTTCATTAATACATTCTCTAATACCTCCACATAGTGTAGCTATAACAGGCAAGCCTATTGATAATGCTTCCAAAACTGCTACTGAGAAATTTTCTCCTCGCGATGGTAATATAAAGGCATGACTTTCACATAAAATTTCAACAATTTCCGGCTTTGTTTTTTTACCTACTAAAACAATATTATTATCCAATTGAAGACTTGATATTTGATTTTGAAGATTATTCCTTTCCTCACCATCGCCTATTATTACAATTTTTATATTTTTTGCTGCTAAGCCTGATGCAGCAAAGGCGTCAATCAACAAATCAAATCCTTTACGATAGATAAGACTACCCGTAGCTACAAACTGAAAATTTTGATAATCAACAGTCTTCATGTTAATATTCTCAAAAGTAGAAGATACCAAATTGTGAACCACATAAGCTTTTCTCTTAAAATGATATTGTAACCTATCCTTTAATGTTTCAGACACAGCTATCACTGCATCTGCATAATTATAAGCATATGAAGCTAATGTCCAAGTATATGAATCCAATTTGTCATGATTAAATCGAGCCGCATGTTCTATACCAACCAATGGAATCTGATACTTATTCTTTAAAAACACACCTAAATATGTATTAAAAAAGAACTGCCCATATATAACATCTGGTTTTCCGTATTTACGAACAATTCTTTTATACATTCTATCTAATTGCATCTTACGCAACAACAAGCCAATCTTCATTCCACACAAACGAAATACAACTTTACCCGGGAGCCAAAATGAATTATAGTAATTTATTCCATTCTTTTGCCTATGTGTTATTCCTATCTTCCTCAAATGCCAACGAAAACGACTATCCACACTTACTACGACAACTTTATGCCCATTCCTCTGCAATGCCTCTGCCTGATCTTGTTCAAAACATCCCCACTGTGGATCTTTAGCAGAGGGAACCCCACGAGATATCATCAGTATATACATAATTTACATATATTTTAAAACAGACTTATATTGTTTCCATAATCCCATGTAATGTAATTGTTGAAAATCATGATCAGCATTATCATTACCTTCTATTAATACAAAATGTCCATTTTCCTGCATCACAATATCCCAACCTATATAACGTACCGTTGGTATTCTTTTTGCCACATTAACAGCAAAATCTTTACATTCGTTCCAATATGGCATTTGGAAACCTATTATTTGCTTTTTTGTTATCGGATGAACTAAGTATGTCTTATTATATGCATCATATCCCACACTATCTATTAAACCTGTTTCAATATTTATATTAGCTCCAATACCATAAAAATGAAAATTATCCACACTATTTTTTTTATTTCCTATTCTTAACCGAGCACTCATTATGTGTACCGTATCTTTAACAGTATCATATAAGGTAACAATACGTATTGTATTTATTGACCAAGGATGAAACTCTGCTAAATCTTGAATCTGAGAAATCTGTTCTTCCACAATATAATGAGCTCTTTTATCAGAAATCAAATTTATATATATTTTCCTTACATCCTGCTTTTTAGTTTCTATCTTACGAGTCCCTATTCCTCTATATCCGTTAATTTCTTTGATGAAAACAACAGGATACTGATTACAGAATGAAATAAACCGCTCTTCCGTTGTATTATTCACATCAATCCAATCTCGCCCAAGAAAATCCTTAAATAGCTCATTAAATTTATTTTTATCACGACACAAACACCTATCTGACGACAGATTACATTTATCTTGAATTATATGATAACGCCTATAAGTTATATATTCTTTTCGTCCATTATAACGCAATTTATAAAAACCATAAGCAAAATAATCACTGATAGAGGCGCCATGTACTATAAAAGCCACAATATAATCTAATACATAAAAGAACTTACCAAAGAAAGAGACATCTGTTCCAACATAAACAGTTCTCATTTCACGAAATCGTCCACACAATCTTTTTAGATTCATGATTTTATTCACTCATTTTACAATCATTTCTCGCAACACATCTAAATAACCATGTCCATATTTCAGGTCTGGTTCCACATAATTACCTTCTGCCCATTCATTCCAAGACATTAAAAAAGCGATCTTATGCTCACTATTTTTTTTCGATAATAAATCCAAGACTTTTCGCAATTGCTCTCGAAATACCTCTGGCGTACTTCCTGTATAAACTCTTGCTTTAGAACCACTTCGTGGGGTTCTATCCCAATTCGACATTAAAGTAGGGAATACGTTTTCCCACCTATCCTCTTTGACATAGAGATATTCATTTATTACCCGTTGATCGCAACGAGAAACCGGAGCACGCTTAAATAAACGTAAAAAAATGCCGCGCCATAAAACATCTATCAGCGTTCTAGAATAATAATCAGCTCGATTATACCCCCTTGAATTAACAGCATCAAATCCAGCATCAAGTACTGCTTGATAATGCAAAGCCGAATTATCCTGTATATTTTTCAATATAATATTTTCTAAAGTCTGTTCCTGTGGAAGCATATTATAAGCAATACCGACAAAATAAATTCCTTTCAGGCCATTTTCTTGAGCCAATGTCTGCCAAATATCTATAAACTCATGAGGATTGGGAATTTCCAGCGGTCTAAAAACCAAGAATAAAGGTTTACCCTCTACTTGAATATAACGCATATCTTTAAAAGCTGGCAATACCTCATAGAAATGCTTGACATATTCTTCTTTATTATAAACCATCTCAACCAAAGTAGACTCTTTGATACGCTTTGTTCCCGCCTCCCAAGACTTATTAGTCCAACTATGGTTCGCCCAGCCAAGACAAAAAGGGAAATCAGGTTTACCGCTAGATAAAACTTCTTGGAATGGACGCTCCAATAGCTTTTTCCCATTACCAAACCAATAATGCCAATAGCAAAATCCCTCAATACCTGCATCACGAGCCATTTTAGCCTGTGCTTCCCTAACTTCAGGCATACGCAAGTCATAATATCCTAGATCAGCAGGAACACGTGGTTGATAATGTCCTTTAAATAAAGGTTTCGCTTTTCCAACATTCGTCCACTCCGTGAATCCTTTACCCCACCATTTATCATTTTCAGGTATAGGATGAAACTGAGGAAGATAGAATGCTATAACACGAGCTTTTCTTTTTTGATATTCCATAAATTTACACTTTAAACGCTCTAATTAGGGCATACTATTAAAAAAACAAGCTTTCAATCTCAAACTTGAACATATTAAACATTGTCAATATAATTATCACTAGCAATTACGACTAGATTTTAATATTTCATTGTAATATTTATAAATCCTACTAGCACACAGCTCAATTGTATAAGACTTTCGAACAACCTCTTGAGCTCTTTTTATTATAGAGTAATATTGATTAATTCCATTAAGAGATAAATCTTCCATAATGGGCACAAGTTCATCATCTGCATCAAAACGGAGACCAATCTCATTTTTTTCTAAAAGCAGGCCGTAATCAAATTGCTCTTTTGTCCCACCAGTATTACGTCCAACAACCAAACATCCACAAGACATCGCTTCTACAGTTATAAAACCAAACCCCTCAAAAAAAGAGGGTACAAATAAAGCTAAAGCTTTACTCATAAGAGAGTAAACATCAGAACAATAGCCCAGAAAATCAACCATATTTTCTATTTTATTATCAACAACACTTTGTTTTAGCTTACACTTATAACTAGGCGATCCATCACCTACAATTTTCAAGCGAATATTACTATTCGAGTCATGAATAAATAGAGCATATTTATTTATTAACTCAAGCACGCCTTTGCCAGGAAACAGCCTACCAACATATAGAAAATAAGGTTCTTTATCTGGAATAAAAAAATACTCATTATCTATAACTCCATCGTAGACAACATGCCAATTTTGCAAGTTTCTATCTTTTAGAAAACACCTTTTCACATCCTTTGTTATACAAAGTACAAGATCATTAGGTTTTGAAACGGAATAAACATAATGACTAATAGAAGGAAAATAAGACTTACCAATATCCAACTTACCATATTCACGAATATGTTGCACATGTGGAATATTTAATTCATTTGCTATTTTAACACCTAATTTAAAACAACTATTATTACTATGTATAATATCCGGATTAAACTCTCTAATAACCGATTTAATATTATTTGTATAAAAACATGAAAGCCTATACAATTTAAAAACAAATATTCTAGGAATAAAGAAAATAAAATCTCTAATAGAAGAAATTGAAGGCCAAAACGCATCATCAAAACGGCACAAACAATAATTAAAACCAAGTTCTCTTAACTTAGAAGTAAAATCACCTTCTCTAGATGTGATAATCAAGAATGATAAATCCTTTAATGATAAAACTTTCAATATATTAAGTAAAGCAATATTATCACCATATAATGTTGATGTTGGTGCAAAATAAACAATTTTCATAATACTTAGAATTAATTATATCAAAACCAATAATAATTATATACTTTCTCTCTTTCCGGATCTTTTTCTTTTGTAAAAACCGTATAATAAGGATAAACTCTAACCAAGAATCGATTCCCTGTTTCTTCTGAACGCCTAAAGAATCTCAAAAAGTAAGTATAAAAAAAACAAAAGACAATAAATAACACTAAAGTCTTACTGAAATATTTTCTTTTTACAAAAATAAAAACAAAAGCATTAGCCATATAAACAATATAAAATGGAAGAAAAAACTGAGAGACTCTATAAAAAATAGGAACTGCAACAGTCATTACAACAGATAACAAATAGAAGAACAACAAGAATTCATTATTCTTTAAAATATGAGAATTAGATCGTTTATCTATAAAAGCACAAACAATTCCAGGGAATACAGTAGCCACAAAAATATTTATAAAGTTTACAATTGAATGATCATCTAATCTTCCATATCGTTGAGAAGCAGCATAACTCACAAGTTTATCTCCTACCGAATTTGTTTCTGCACCCAGCAATGAAAGCATCATAGAAACATCAAAAAAATACACATTAACTATCTCAACAACAAAAAATAAAAAAATCAATATTGCAATAGAATATGTATTCATTTTCACAAACTTAAACACAGGCAAGAATAGAGCTAAAATAGCTATTCGATGAAACGCTATCGCTAACAAAACAAACAGAAAATATTGAAAAAACTTTTTACGCATTAAATATTCATATCCCAACAAAAATAAAGATAAAGAAAGAGCTTGTCTTAGCGTCTCAAAATTCAAATCATAATACAACGAACAAAAATACAATAATATTGCAACAAATGGACATATAGTATTCTTATAAAAGAATCTAAATATTACCACATTCACAATTAAAGCAATTATAAACTGAGCCACTTCCCATACTCCAAAAACACTTTTAATAACCGAAGTTAATATTAAATAGCCAGAATCCCTATCAGTCTCAACAAAAACACTATTCCAATTCCATTCAGAAAAGCATATCGTATTCCTATAAAATTCATATTCATAGGTAACTGTATCCATTCCCAATCTATATCGAAAGCCAGCTATTGCAACAAAAACAGCCAACATTAAATAATACCAAAGTTGCTTGTTTTTACGAACCTTCTTATAATCAAAAATATAAATAAGGAGCAACAGAGATAATATTACTGATATATATATCATAAGCCTAAAGATTTAAAGCATTCGATAAGAAAGAAAGCGATTTATCCTGCCATTTTTTCATTATCTTATCTATTTCATCCCAATCGAATCCATTATAATCAATATTTAATATATCAGAACTATTAAACACAATTCTATTTTCCAATTTGAATATTCGTAATAAAGATTTTATTCTAGAAAATCCCCTATGTTTATTAAGCAATACAATAAAAGGCTTGTGAAAAATGATAGAAAAAACACATGCATGAAATGAGTCTGTGATAACAAATTTCGCATCATCAAAAGCTTTGAACCATGCTTCAACAGGTAATGCGATTCTATCTAATGGCTTGATTTTGCAATCTTCTGTTTGTTTATTAAGCCTATAAACTTCTCCTCCTAGAATTTGTTTAACTTTATCAAGCACATTTCTGCTCTCATCAATAGGGTCTAATAGATAAGTTAATAGACAACTTTTATGAGATTCTAAGCCTATTTTATTTCGACACAATTTAACATAATCTTCTCTATTCAATAACAATGTAGGATCTAATACATGCTCAGAATTACAACACATATACTTTGCAAACAAAGCAACAGCAGAATCTTCCCTTAATGAAACTGCATCAAACTTTTTCAAAAGGAGGCTACACATTTCTGTCAACTCTTCTGAATATTCCCAATAATCAATACCAATTGACGGTGCATAAGCGATTCTTCTAACGTTTGCATTTCCTGTAAAATTTAAATAAGCATCTTTTATATAACGAAAATAAGATGGTCTCCAAACCTGATCACTACCTACAACAAAGCCATAAAAGTCTGTAACTTTTACACATGAGAAATCCTTGATTTTCACCCTATGTATATATCTTTGAATAAAGATCTCTGTATTTTGAGCCACTACTGGATACGACTCATAATACTCTTTTTCTAAAAAAACAGCTTGATTATATTTTCGAACTATTTTTTTAACAAATCTCTTTAAATATAGCAACTTATTATCTATTGGAAACTTATATCTTGGAGTATCCAAGACATATACATCAAAACCCATTTTTTCAATAATAGTCTGTAAAGCATAAGCCTGTATTATACCTCCATAATTTGTATTCAATGGCAAAGTTATAATTCCTATTTTCTTTTTCATATTAGCACATAAATATATACATCACAAAACAACAAACATAGTACCGAGATAAGAGATCAAATTAAACTGAACAAAACATCTAAAACGCTATCTAACCTTTTTAATATCTCGTAATATTTTCTTTGTAAACAGCACTGCTCCATCTCTATTCAAGAACAAAGAGTTCATAAACAACCTCGAGTTTTCAGCAAACTCATGATCATTCATATAATCTAAGAATGGAACTTTTTTCACATTTGCTTTTTCCACAAAATCATAAATAAAAAACTGTCTCATAGCTGGTGTTATATAAATAAGTAATTGTTTTGAAATAGGAGGTATAGTCAAAACAGGTTTAAATCCTCTTTCCAAACAAAAATTAATCATATCAGTCAAAATACAAAGCGAGTCTTGATAAGCATCCATATTTTTCATAATAAGATCATTTTGAAAATCCATTATACTAAATTCAAACATCCATCCTTTCATAAAGCTCTTGGCACTATTTTCCAATTCAATAGTAGTTAAAGTTTGCTTTTGGGTAGATATGTGAAAAATTCGTTTGAAGGCTATCACTAAATCTCTACCAAACTCAATCAATGGATAATATTTTAGAGGTGATTTTTTCATATCCATGACTACCTTTTTTTTTCTATAATCAAAACAAGGTATAGACATCATTTTTAATACCGTATAATATTTATCAGGCATATATTTGCTACTCCCCCCTAGACAAGTAAACGGACATAGAGGAATTATCACTACTGCATCATTTTTAAGATAGCTACAGTAATTTTTCAATATCTCAAAATCCGCAAGTAAAGTTTGTGGTCCCATCGCCCAATTAGCGGCTTTCACATGTTCCTCTGAATATTCGAAAGCATATTTTCCTGAATTACTACCTAAATTAACAACATCCAAATTAAACGTATTATGAGACCAAAATTTCTTACAATCTGGAAATAAAATGTTATTGTACCAATAACTACGCCTAATCAAACCATTAAGCTTGATTTTTATAAAGTTTGTCATACTCATATTCCTGGACAAATTTTAGATTCTGGTAAAAATTGATAATCTCTATTCAAAGATGAAATCACAGCAACCTCTTCCGGTGCGAGTTGAAAATCAAAAACTTCAAAATTTTCTTGTAACCGTTTAATTTTTTTCGTTCTTGGTAACGGATAACAGCCCCTTTCTATATTCCATCTAAGAATTACTTGTGCAGCAGACTTGTGGTATTTTGCCGCTATCTGATTAATTTCATTCAATGGCAAACGATGACAAACTAAATCCATCAAGGGACTATATGTCATAAGAATAATATCATTTGCATTGGAAAAATCAAAATCAGACTGTTTTGTACCAATCGGACTGATATAGATTTCATTGATAGCAGGCATAACTCCCGTCTTACGCAATTCTTCTATATGTCTTTCATGAAAGTTAGAAACACCTATATAGCGAATCTTACCCTCTTCCTGTAATTTTATCATCGCTTCCCATATATCCAGTAAATAGTATTCATAAGGCCAGTGCATAAGTAAAGAGTCCAAATAATCAGTATTTAATTCTCTTAGGGAAATATTGACTTTTTCACGTACAAGATCTTCAACAGAATGCCGTCTCATAAAATCTGAATAACGGTTGAAATAGACTCCTTGCAACGGTTCATCATCATGTGCTGCATTATCCGAAATTTTAGTCTGCAAAAACACGTCTTCTCTGTTCAATCCTATTTCCTCTAACCTAGATACAGCCAAACCGATTCCCGTCTCCCCCCGGTAATCGTCAGCCGTATCAATCAAGCAATATCCTATTTGAAAAGCTTTCAAAACCATTTCCTCCATGGCATGCCCTTCTAGTGAAAACGTACCCAAACCTATAGGCTTAACAACACATCCTGAAGCAGTTAATAGTTCTTTCATTTTCTTTCTATCTTATTTTTTATAAAGAGACTTACTTTTTGCCTATCACTACTATCCAGTGCTATAAAATAAGTCAAAACAGAAACTATGAGAAAATTAGTTACCGAAATCGCAACAAGTCTAACAAAGCCCACAGGCATTACTTGGTGTATCCATACGGGAAAAAATACAGCCAGCAATGTAATGAACACACAAGGACAATAAGTTATATGAATCAAATCCATCCACCTAAATCGCACATAGCCTCGGATAAGCCACCAACCAAAAAACATTTGAATAAAATTAACAATAAAAATCACAATAAATACTGAATAAGCAGGGAACCTGCACTTTAGGCAAACATAACTGATAGGAAGAGCACTTATCATTAGTAGACCTCCCACAATGTTACCCGTCTTTATTCTTCCAATAGCATGATAGGACATTAGGTAGGCACTATGGAAAGTCTGCATCAAATAAGTGACCAAGACTATAATGGTAAATCTATAAGTGTCAGCGGGTACATTATTTCCTAACCATAAATGTAATACATAATCCAATTCCAAACATAATGGAAACATCAGAGTAAACATCAGCAAATAAGAATACTTAGCCGCATTAAAAGTCAATCGATACATTTCAGCACTATTCCCATTAGCAAAGCTCTTTACTACCTGAGGACGCACCGCTGTTAAAAAACTACTGATAAACAGACCTAAAGCATTTTGAATTTGAAAAGTAATCGCTCTTGCAGCATTAACCACCGGACCAAAGAACATATTCAGTAGAATATTGATACCTTGCCCTTGACACACTGCTGCTATATTACCAAACAAATCCCAAACAGAATACCTCAATAGACTATTATACAGCTTCTTATCACGAATAATTCTAAACCTGCATTCAGCATATTTGTTAGAAGTATAAAAACGGTAAAAAAACTGAATACCTATATTATTCAGCATCAACAAGAAAGAATAACAAACCAACTGATCTATCGGTGAGATTTGAAGAAGAAATACAATTAATAATCTGGAAAATGCCTCATATAATCCTACATATGCATAAATAGACATATTCTCATGAGCTATCAAAGATGCATTATAGGGCACTTGAGTAAAACTGACCATAGTAGTCAGTATCGAAAACTGATATACCCAAAACGCAGCTTGCAAACGATCAGCAGGAATCACCAATTTTTCATAGAAAAACCATAAGCCTACAGTTTCTCCTAAAAATAAAACCAACAATGCCAAAAGAAAATGTAAACTGAGCGATGCAGAAAATGTCTGGTTTAACTTTTCCTTATTCCTTTTACCTAGTTCATAAGTCAAAAAACGGCTGGTAGAGACGCTCAATGCACCGTTTACAAAAGAAAGCATGGTCACTATTCCACCCACAACATTATACAAACCATAGTCAGATACCCCTAATATCTCCAAAATCATCCTAGAGGTATAAAGCGTAACCGCCATGACAATTAGCATGCGGGCATAGAGGAAAAGTGTATTTTTCGCAATCGTCTTATTAGATGTATGCATAAAGACTACAATTTACATTGAATTGCCTCTACCATTTCCCCCACATTATCCCATGACATAATCTCTCTTGCAGTAAGTTTAATACCAAATTGTTTTTCAATATCTTTCGTCAATTGAATATGTGACAGGCTATCCCATTCCTCAATATCTTCAGCCACTGTATCTACCGTAATTACTAAATCTTCATTATCAAACACATCGCAAAATATGCTCTGAAGTTTATTTAAAATCTCTGCTTGTTCCATTGTTTATATAGATATTACATTTTGTTAAAATATATGATTCTCTTTCTTTATATATACTTACTTCCAATACCCATTGATTTTCCGTTGTATCCTTAACAGGAATAAAGCCTAGATTAGGATAAAGATCTTTTACCATACCATTTTTAGCGGTTGGTAGATACTCGCCTATAATCTTTCTAAAACCATTTTGACGGGCAAAATCCACTAACGTGTTTAATGTAAAATTTTCCATGCCTCGTTTCAAGACCCGGCAGCTCATAAACCATGTATCAATAAAAAGCGTTTCCGCATCTTTTTTTTCCATAATGACTACTGCTATTAGTCCATTATCGCCGAATTTATCTTCCAACGTAAAGGAAAAAGTGACAAATTTGTCATTTTGCTCCATGGCTGTTACTTGCTCTTCTGTATAACGAATAGTACGTAGATTGAACTGGTTACTCCGTTGGCTCAATTGAGCTACCCGGGGAATATTGAATGTATCAAAACCTTTTACTTCTGAAAGCATATCCAGCGATTTCAAAAATTCAACTTCATTTGTAAAAGTTTTGGCTGCAGCAATTCGTTGAGTCTCTATCTGATATTGTTTGGTACGATTCTTATCTGCATTACCGTAAGAAGACGTTTCAAAAAGATTCTGAGCATACAAGAATTCCAGATAATCACTCGGATCCTCCGGCAACTCAGGCACAGTCACCATTGGTATATGTTCACGTACCATATTACGCTCAAAAGGATTATCATCCAAAAAAACCATAGAGTCAAAGCCTATATTCAAGACTCTTTGAATGGTACGAATATTGTCAGCTTTATTTTCCCAATTTGCAATAAAAACAGATATATCATCCAATTTTAGTACCATCTCTGGATTTTTCTCAAAGGGTTCTTTGGCTTTTTCTTCATCATTCTTAGAACAGACTGCTATAATTATACCCCGATTCTTTAATTTTTTCACCCATTCTTGAAGTTCTGTATAAGCCTTACCTATACCTAAACCATGTCCCACCTGAATATTTTCCCATCCTTCATCACCAACAACACCACCCCAAATCGTGTTATCAAGATCTAAAATCAAACATTTCTTGAATTTTCCTTCAATAGAAGCTATTATATCCATGGTGCGAGCGGCAACGTAGGGCAAAGCATCAATAGATAGAAGCATATCTGTGCCGACATAGACATTGGCATCAAACATTTTATCCCGACCAAGTTTATTCTGCAGAGCTGAAAGATCGCAGATGAAGAAGTTTGGAAATTCCTGAGACAAATTCATCAATTCGTAATTCAACTTGCGCAACTGATAAGTAAATGAGGCAACCACCTTATTAGAATAAGAGCCGAATACGCTATCGTCTATCTCTGGATAATTATAATAAATAATCTTACTTGACACCAGAGAACAGATACTACGAATAAAATCCAAGCGGTCATTCGCCATGCCCGACTGTTCTTCAAAAGTCATCTTAGCATACTTTTCCAACAACTTATGAGTAGATTGAAATATTATCGTATATTTTGCATCGTAACGGTAAAAATCACTAGTGGAATCAAGCAACTGACGCTCCACTTGATTATATTCAGCCTCAAACAAATCAATATTATACCCAAGTTCTACACCAAATCCCTTGATGGAAGTAGCAAGAAATTGAGTCGCAGAATCACCTAAAAGCGATACTTTGACAGAGGGTAAATTAGAAAAATCTTTTTTAAGGTTACGCTTAAGAGTCTTAAAATCTATCATTTTGATTCACATGTTTATGCTTTCCAATAAATCTCTTCATCTACAACTTCAGCAGGAGTTCCTGAAGCCAATGTGAAATTTGGCAATTTGCCACTTACCATAGAACGTGCTCCGACAATTACCCCAACACCTAGTTTTGAACCTGGCATCACAATAGCCTGTTCACAAATCCATGAGTGTTGTCCTATGCAAACAGGGCGTTTATCTTTATAAATTTTTCGAGATATATAATGTCCTCCATTATTATCACGCACAGTAACATTTCTACCAAAACATACATTATCAGCTATCTGTATATTACAACCACAAATAATGGTGGATTGCATATTAAAAACAATATCTTTTCCCAATGACAATGTCGATTTTTTAAACACCTCAATATCAGCACCATAAAAAATCAATCCACCCTTACTAAAAAAAGTAGCATCACGCTCAATCAACAGTCTAGACTCTAACCTAGAACCAGATACCCGTTTATAGCCAAATTGAAGAATACCCTCTATAATTACATCGGCTTGTTTCGATATGTCTATCACACAATGCTTGTGAATAAGCAAAAATTGTCCTTTCATAATAGAAGTTCTTATATTTTTCTGTAGCAAGTTATACTTAATGTTTTTCCACCAAGTAGGTAAACTAAAGCAACATGTTCGCATTAAAAGAAAAATAAACCTTACTATATTCTTAATCTTTTGTTTGAAAGAAAGTGATTTATTTATGGGCAAGTGGATATATTTATGCACAAATACTTCGAAAGGTAACTTCTCTAAATCCTCATAAAAAACTTTACGATCAAACACTGGCATAGTAATAGCGTTAGTCAAAGCTGGATTTCCCTTCAAGACTTCCTCATAGGTAATTTCCTTCTCTTTAAAACCTGATTTTACACTTTGATAAAACTTTTGGCCTTTATGCGAATTGATCAAAATAACAGAAGTACCTAAATCACGGTCATATTCTGTTCCTACTATATTTTCTGCACCCCATAAATCACCAATAGAAATATCCGCTATACGAGGAGTACCTTTGAACTTACAACTATAACACGATGGCCTAGAAAAAGCGTGAGTTGCTATAAAACCATATGTAAACGGATTAGTTTCTCTTTTATCATATTCCACTTCACCATTTTCAAACACGACCTTAGTAGTTAATTTTCTCCAACCTAGTTCTTTATTCTTAGCTTTATAATAGACTATCTTACTACGATGTTTTTTTTCTAGTGAATCTAAATATTTTCTCAAAATTTTAGGAGAATTAATACCTAAACATATCAAATCAACAATAAGAAGATTATCATACTCTTTCCCCAAAAAACTTCGCAAAGCAGCCATCTGACAAGGGATACCACATACCAAGACATTATTCCCTCCATTCAATAAATCACGAACAGCAAGAAAAAAACCTTCTGAATTACTTTGTACATACTTCGAATTACGTAATCTTTCCAAATCGGATTTATTACTAGAAATGAATTGAGTCACTGAATAATCTTCATTAAATACAGCACCACCGACATAACCTCCTATTTTATAAATTCTCTCTGCAAATGTAGCAAAAGCACTACCAGAAGTACTATTAAACAAGGACTCTAGATTTTTACATTGAGCTGCATAACATTTAGGTATTTCAAAATCATTCTTTTTCAACTCCTCTGAATGCATTTCAGGACATACTTTCTCACAAAGTCCGCAATCAATACAAGTTCGTTTATCAACTTCCGGATACCCAAATCCCTCATGGTCTACTTTAAAAGAAATAGCCTTTTTCGGACAAATATCCCCACAGGCATTACATCCACAACAATCTTTTTTATCTTTTATTTGAATCATATTTCAAAATTCATCTATTTCCCATAAAAACGCCACTAACTCTAGGGAGAAACATCGTTAAAATTCTAAACAAAAAAACACATATAGCAACTGTAAATAAGGGATTTGCAAAATACACAATAACCATATCTACAGGAGACTGTCCTGGCATTATCTTGAGCAAAAACACCCTTATTAAATGATTCAGATTACCAAATAACGGTAAGGGCATACAATGAAAAACATAAATAAAAAAACAAGAAGATATCAAAGTATTACCAACCATTAAATGAGACTTATCTACAAACAAAAACGCAAAATAAAACACACAAGAGCTCATAAAAATAATAAAGAATGGATAAAAAAAACTTCCAATTATTGTATTCATACCATCATAAACAACAGACACAAATAGCAATATTAACGAAGTAGTTAGTACAATTTTTCTATATTTTTTCAGTATCGCAAATACATTTATTAAATTTATAGATATATAAGCTCCTAAGCTATAAAAGAAACAGGCCAAAACACTTAACCCAGGAATTGATATCCACACATTAGAAAGATAGGCAAACAACAGTAATATAATGAATATTACCTTTAGTTTATTTATCAAATAGTAGATCAACGGTGTAAGGACAGAAACAAAAATCAAGTCTCTTAAAAACCATAAAGGGAAATTAAAAGGGCCAGACATAACAACCTTTTTTCCAAACCAGTTAGTAACAGTTTCCCAACTATGATAATCATAAAATAAATTTATATTTGTTGAATAAAGAAAATTTTTTATTTCTTCTAAAGAATGATTTTTAACACCAATAACCATATATCCTAATAGAAACAACAAGAAAGGAATCAAGTTCCACAAAATATAAGGTATTATCAATGTGTAAATTCGACTCTTTATTTTCTTACGATACCTTAACCAGCTCCATTCCCGAAAATTGATAAAGAATAGTAGTCCCGATATAAAAAAGAACAAAGGAACAGCTATATGACTTAATACATGGGAAAAGAGAACACCTACAACGTTATAAATTCCTTGCCATGAGAAAAATTTAAAATCAGCATCCACTAAATTACCAACATCAGCATGTGTATGGATGAAGACCACCGCTATAGCCATAGGGAATCTTAGGAAATTAATAGTTTTAGACTGAAGTTCTACAAAATCACTTTTATCCATATTATTAATGAAATTAATCTTTATTTTGAAACTAGTGATTTACATCTATTTAATATATAGTATTTATACTCAAAATATCATCAATTTACAATTGCAAATATCAAGCAATTTATTGACACATACCTCTTTAACAACATAATTCGCAAGCGCCCAATTGCTTCCACCACCTTTATTTAGCAAGATAACAGATTAAAATAGTTCATTTAAAATTGATTATTCTTCTTATAGCCTAGATGTGGGCACCTTGGAGGAGACCTTCGTAGTCTTTATTGCCCCTCATCAGCTCACGAATGAGACTGACCATCCAATCTGCCAACGTATGCCGCTCACTATCGAAGTTAATACATACCTTTACGATCAGCAAGCCACTGAGAGCGAAACGCTCCGGGTAATCGCACTAATGGATTTGCTCTAGGGCTATATCTGCGGTCTTGTTTAACTTCAATTCCACGACATAGAGTGTTGTTGGTGCGCACATCGCTATATCCACACGGCCTTTTGGGGTATGGACTTCCACGTCCACATACATGCCTAACAGGCTGAAGATGGTGTAAAGCAGCGATTGGTAATGCCCCTCGTAATCCGTATTGTCACATTGGGGGATGGTGGACAGTCCATCCGCTGTGTATTGACGCAAATAATTGGGCAACAAACTCTTCATCAATCCTATACGTACCTCTTTATTTGGGTTAGTGCCCAAATTTGACATACCTTATTTCTATTACAGAATGATAATATGGATTCACCACTTAGTAGAGCTTCCACCTTATAGCGGATAAACAACCGCTCGAAATCACTGCCGCTATACATCTTTTTCGTTTTTTTATTACAGCAACGAAGGTCGGATTTTGTTTTTACAATTTAAAGACGTCATTTTTGGACGCTAACCAGCGAGGCTGTTTATCTATAGGTAGTACCCCATCATCCAAGAATGTGAATATCTCTTTCCAGAATCAGTTCAGGTAATTAAGGGCTTCTGTATATAACAACTTTTATCTCCGGATCCAATTCTCCAAACGGATATTCGATATATTCTTGAAATCCTTCAAATTTTCAGTTATCATTACCATCCGGTGAATCACGGAGGTGCAACCAATCAATAGATCAAAATTATCTTCCATAGGAGTTCCCACTAAACGTAGACGAGCCTTTTCCGAAGCAAACATATCGAATACATCCACAATAGGCAACACCTTTATAGCACTTACGAACTCATCCAAATTCTGTGTTCGATGCCGTAAACCTTTCCTACGTCCTAATTCCGCCCCATATTTCAGCTCAGCCACTGTTATTTCTGAGAAGAGTCTTCCCATACACCATAAAAAGAACTAGCGGAGATTGTTTTTTTCTCAGTCTTAGAACGAAGCAGCGATTGGCTTAGACGAGATATTAAATCCAATTTCACCTCATCACTAAGATCCTTCAGTACATTCCAATATGAATTGGATTCAGGTATGATCGCTGTTGTTTTCATATATCCATGTTTTTTATAAAGTTAGTGTTTTTACTTTATATCATCAAAACATCCATATTAAATGTTCAATAGCATTTCTCCCGAAAATATTCCCACCTCAATCCAACTCCTCAAACCTCGAGTTTTGGCTCTTGAACTCAGGCACGAAGGCTTTCATCTCCTTTACCATCGAGAGGATCTGGACACGAAGGGACAATTCAGTTAATACATTGATATGTTCTACTACATCTTTATATATATACTCACGTACAGCCGCCACCCGAATCTTCTCGTGAGGGGTCTCTTTCGTGTTCTCCTTGTTGTTCAGTAGCTCTTCATACAATTTCTCGCCAGGACGAAGACCCGTGTACTTGATCTCGATGTCCTTGTTTACCTGCAATCCGGACAGTTCAATCATGCGCTTCGCCAAATCCGCTATCTTCACCGGCTCTCCCATGTCGAAGATAAAGATCTCACCGCCCTTGCCCATTGTACCGGCCTCTAATACCAGACGGCAAGCCTCCGGGATAGTCATAAAGTAACGGATAATATCGGGATGGGTGACCGTCACGGGACCTCCTTGAGCGATTTGTTCCCGGAAACGGGGGATAACCGAACCGTTGCTACCTAGAACATTGCCAAAGCGGGTCGTAATGAAACGCGTATCGCCTTTCACCTCTCCTCGCTCGATCGCAAGACTCAGGCTCTGTACGTAGATTTCGGCCAAGCGCTTGCTACATCCCATGATGTTCGTGGGGTTCACCGCCTTATCCGTACTGATCATCACAAATTTCTCCACACCGTAGCTCACAGCGGCATCCGCCATCACACGAGTACCGAACACGTTTGTTCGGATCGCCTCGCAGGGGTTCTCCTCCATTAAAGGGACATGCTTGTAGGCCGCCGCATGGAACACCACTTGGGGGTGCCAGTTGCGGAATACATAATC
>NZ_QTMJ01000027.1:0-71590 GCF_003635485.1 Parabacteroides sp. AF19-14
TTGGCTTTTATAGCCAGAGAGCCGTGTCGTGAAAAAGAAGGCATTTCAATCAAAAAGATACTATTCATCGCATTAAGCTGACATCCGCGATTCTTGTTTTATCCCTTTGAATTAACTCTGTTCCCAATAAATATCGGGTGAGCCAAGTAATCGCATCCAGACATTGCATCTCTATGTAAATTCGCAAGCGAAACTCTTGCATAATCAAAAAAAATCAATACCTTTGCACCCGGTTTCAACAAGACCTTGGAGAGATGCTCGAGTGGTTGAAGAGGCACGCCTGGAAAGCGTGTAAACCCCTAAAGGGTTTCGCGGGTTCGAATCCCGCTCTCTCCGCAGAACTAACCAGACAATAAACAGTTAAGTCCCATAAATCCAACGATTTGTGGGACTTTTTAAATTTTTTGTTACCTACACTAAATCTTCTTGTTTGATCGAATAACACTTAGTGTTTGTAAGATGACAGACAATATTATTACCCCTAGCCCTATATAAAAAGCGGCGTTCAACTCTTTAGCCTCACTAAAAAGAAGCATAGCCAAGATAATGCTATAAATAGGTTCCAGATTATAACTCAAGTTTACCGTGAACGCAGAGATCTTTTTCAGGACTTGTATCTGAAGTAAATACAAACCAATCGTACAAACAGAAGCTAAAAGCAATAAATAAGTAAAATCTAATAGCCCGGGAACAATCGTCGATACAGGAAAATATCGCAAATAGAACGGTAAAATACAGGAAAGCCCGATAAAGCCACCTACCATTTCATACAAGAGCATGGTACTTGTTGAATAATTATTTCCGATCTTCTTATTCGTGATCGTGAACAAAGCCGCTAAAGCGGATGATATAATACCCAAACCTATTCCTAAACGATAGCGAGTATCGAAATGGAAAATCAGCACCACCCCGAATAAAGTCAACAAACTAAAAGCAACCTCCTTGAAAGACACTCTATGACAATTAATCAATGGTTCTAGAAAAGCCGTAAAGAAACCTACCAGAGAAAAACAAACCACTCCAATAGACACATTCGAAGCCTTTATACTTCCATAAAAGAAAACCCAATGCAATCCCAGCAATAACCCTACTCCCCCTATCCTCAAGGCATCCCCGAAAGAAATTCGATTCAATCTTTTGCCGACGGATAAAACGAGTAAAAACAACAAAGACGCAAGCATCATACGATACCAGACCAATAGGGCTTCATTCAAGCTAATCAATTTTCCAAATATGCCCGTCGCACCTGCCAAAATAATAGATATATGCAGTTTTATAAATGCGTCTTTCATTATGTCACTATAATATTTAATTATGGACAAATGTACAAAGGAAATATAAGCTATCGAATTCAAACTTGATAAATACTCCGTTTTTTACCCTAATGGTAACTTTTTTCTAAATGGAGAAGCCTACTTTTGTGCCGCAAAAATAAAAAGAAAAGAAACTGACGATGCAAGACAGTATTGATTTTGGAACAATGAACATTCCGAAGTTGTTCCGTATGATGTTTATCCCTACCTTATTAGGTATGATCCTTTCCGCCACTATTAATATCGCCGATGGAATATTCGTAGGAAGAGGCGTAGGAAGTGACGCCTTGGCTGCGGTAAATATCGTGGCTCCTTTTTTCATGTTAGCAACCGGAATCGGGCTTATGTTCGGAGTAGGCGCATCTATCGTCGCCTCGATCCACCTTTCACACCAGAAAGTCAAGGTAGCGAATATTAATATCACGCAAGCGCTTTCGGTCTCATTATGTATTATGTTATCGCTTTCCTTGTTAGTGATGACATTCCGTGCTGAGGTCGCTCTTTTATTGGGTAGTTCCGAACAATTATTGCCCTCCGTATTGGAATATATGAACTGGATCGCCCCGTTCCTTGCCTTTTACATGTTATTGAATATCGGGTTATTCATTATCCGGTTAGACGGATCACCTACATACGCCATGTTATGCAGCGCTATCCCGGCCCTGATAAACCTAACATTAGACTATATTTTCGTTTTCCCATTGCATTGGGGATTAATGGGAGCCGCTTTAGCTTCCGCTATTTCCGTAATCGTAGGAAGTATTATGATCGTGGTTTATATCGTAGGTTTTTCTAAAGTATTACATCTTTACCGCCCTAAATTCTCGCTTAAAAGTATCTTATTGACAATCCGCAATATCGGATACATGGTAAAGCTTGGTTCTTCCGCGTTCTTAACTGAGGCAGCTATCGCTTGTATGATGCTGGTGGGTAATTATATATTCATGAGATACCTTGGGGAAGACGGGGTTGCCGCCTATAGTGTAGCCTGTTATTGCTTTCCTATCGTATTCATGGTGAACAATGCGATCGCCCAGTCTACCCAGCCGATCATAAGCTACAACTATGGCATACAGCAGTGGAAAAGAGTACGGCAGGCGTTTAAGTTAGCCCTGCTATGCGCTGTCGTGTGCGGAGGACTCGCCTGCGTGGGTACTATTTTATTCTGCCCGGAAGTCTCCTCCTTATTTCTCGGTAATCATGGCAACGCTTACGAGATAGCGGTCTCCGGCATTCCCTATTTTTCTTTGGGATATGTCTTTTTCGCTCTCAATATCGTTTGTATCGGGTACTACCAGAGCATAGAACGTTTCAAACCCGCTACGCTATTCACTATTCTACGAGGAATCGTGATTATCACCCTAAGTTTCATGTACCTACCTGTTGTCTGCGGAATTAAAGGTATTTGGCTGGCCGTACCTTTGTCGGAATTAATTACTTTTGTAATCATAGTGGTATACTATCTATTGAAACGTAGAAGAGCATGAAAGAGGAAGTTCGCCAGAAAGTGATGGAACGGTTTTCAATCTCTGAGCAGGCCATGCAGTTATTGCTGGAAAGCGCAGAGATGATGTCGTTTGTCCCCAAAGATATAATCGTACATGAAGGTGAGATAAACACGAATATGTATATCTTATCCAAGGGAATCTGGCGGGCTTATACATTTAAAGATGGGACGGAAGATACCTTTTGGTTCGCCGTGGAGAGCGAGATCGCACTCCCGGTATGGGGATATACTTCCGGCTCTCCTTCTCTTTATACCATAGAAGCCGTTACGGAAAGCGAGGCGTATTGCCTATCCAAACAGAAACTAGAAATCCTATTTCAATCCTCCGTGCAATTAGCAAATATCGGAAGAAGGATTCTAGAGAATTTTATGCTTGAGATCGAGACTTCATGGTTAAGTTCTTACAAACGAACCGCCATTGAACGTTACGCCATTCTATTGGACAAGCAGCCCGAAATCATCCAATCCGTCCCCCTAAAATATATAGCTTCTTATCTAGGTGTCACGGCTCAATCCTTAAGTAGAATCCGGGCAAAGTTAGCTAGTTCCTTAACCTTTATCGTGTAAAGCCCCTTCATATCCCCTCGGACTGGAGATACCATGTCCAGCCATTTATATTTACCTGTACGGCATTCCATGTATTATCAGCAAAGAAAAAGATAATCTTATATCTATCTTGGCGATCCAGATATTCTTGTACATCCATATTATTTCCCTCCATACTAGTCAAGGCTAAAAAATCTGTCAAATTAATATTGAATACCTTTTTGCCGGTAGACTTCTCCGTTACGACAAAACGTGTCGGCCGATCTTCCATCAGCCGCATCGTGTTCAACTCGACAGCTGCCGCCGATGATGACTTTTGTTCCATATAATAAGGTCGGAAACTTAACACATCATCCTCCAATAACGAGTTGTCATAGGCCAGATGGCCATTCGACTCGATGATCTCATATTCATAATCATTCATGTTCACATTCCAATTATCTCCGGAGGTAGCCCGGATATAACTATCGGAATAGCCTTGAAAAACAAACCGTATCTTATTCGTATCTTTTATCAGATCAATCGTCTCAGTCTGATGGCTGGTCCCTGTAAAATCAACGTCACTGATATAACCATACCAAAGAGGCTCCAGTTCTTTACTGATGATAAGAGACTCCTCACGTTTCAGCCTTAACCTCATATCAGTAATCGTATTCTCTCCCCTAGGCGTATAAATATCGTAGGAGTCACGTGCGCCGGCCCAAGCCAAAAATTGGTATTCTCCTATCGGAAGCTTTACCTCCATTTGGTAATTGCCTGTCGCCAACGCTTCACCTTCCTCTACTTGACTGAACAGAAACTTTCCGTCTTTGTCAAATACATAAAGCTCCACTTTATCCACCTGCGTATGGAACGCATCCGTGAAAAGCATATTATAGTCGTACTTAAACTTGACAAATAAACGACATTCGGGAAGATCCTCATGAAACATATCGCAAGAGGTCAATATCCACGGACAGATAATAAGGATTCCCCAAATTGTATAACGTATAAGACGGTTCTGTTTCATATTTTTCTATTTTTCTAATTAATCCTTACTCTAATTAAAGGGAGTTCCCAGAAGGAAAAACACTGTTTGGAAACTCCCCTTCTCTAACCTGCGATACCTAACTAATAACCTAAAATCATAAGATCTCCTCTTGGCTATACCAAGTCCACGGGTTCACGTTAATCTGGATAGACAACCATGTCTCATCATTCTCATCTGGCGTATCTGGGTCCGGATCCGGAATAGTAGGATAACCCGGATTATTAAATCCCTTGATATTAATATCATAAACGGAATTACGCACAACCCCAAACTCTCCAAACTCATTCATCGCCTTATCCGAGTCATCATGTTTAATCATGATCTTGTAATAACTTACACCACCATCATAATAAAAGACCGTACCATAACTACCCGCCCCTTTATTCTCTACGGCAAGCCTTGCGTCTACAAATTTTTGTTTAAGTGCCGCAGCCTGCGTTTCTGCGCTTTGACCGGATTGCTTAAATTCATCTCCGGTTGGAATAGTAACCTCCTTGGAGGAATCCACGTATTTTACATACCGGTTGAAGGCTGTTGATATAGAGGTTGGATAACCGTCAGGGTTCCCATCCTTATATTTCTTTGTCAACTCATTTTCTATCCAGTCCATCAAGGTATCATATGTATAGCTTACGCCATTTACGATCATCCAAGACTCACCCTCTCCCACATCAACCGTACCGCCATCTAATTTTTTCAGTTTCTTCGGCGCGAAGTTCGCTTGTAAAAGGACTTGGGTCGTATAAGCATGGTTGTTATACTCTTTTTCTTGTGTATTCTCCAGACAATATTCAGTAACGGGATTAGATGCTGAACTTATCTCATTCCAAGATATAGCAGATGCGTTCGTCGAAGCAGACACAAAATTGTAATTATTCGTATACGCCACTTGATTCGCCTCGTTCCACTCACCGATATTCGTATTGTTGTAATTCGGGTCTACCCGGTATGAACCGATCTCATACCTATCGAATGGAGTGACACAAGTACCGCGAGCATCCGGAGTATTGGCAGGATCTTCATTCCAAGTCTTAATCCTCCTCGATACAGGATAATACCATTTATTAGTAACGTTCAGAATCCATTTCGGGCTATAGATCGATGCCGTGCTATTATCCATAGTGCCATCGCTGGTATATACACGTACTTTAGCGACAACACGATCTATATAAATCGCTAGCGGATTCTTTACCGCGACATCTTGGCTCTTATAAAGAGTTAAGTTTATCGTATTTCCCGAGTTATCCGAAGGTTCCAGATGACCTTTTGAGTTTGTCATCAAAAATGTTCCTGTTTTCGCGACACTCGTTGTTATCGACTCATCCTTCACCGCCTTGTTCACATCCACGAAACTAGAGCCTTCCCCGACGCTGGAGAAACCGGCACCCGGATTCGCGATAATCAGTATTGTCTTAGAAGTAGCCGGAATCTGAAAAGCCTTACTGCTACTGCTTGCGCCGGAAGATGTCAAATCACCGGAGCCGGTACTTAGGTCTATCACTTTTGTAACTAGACTCGCATCTTGATCGCCATCGAAGAAAATCGCTTTAACATCCTCAATCTCATATTCGCCTGTTATCGCATTCTCTTGATTAGGGATATTCAATCCACGGGTAACGGCGGCGGGAGTCTTAATATTCAAAGCCACCCACGCATCGCCCGAAGGATCGGTTACTACATCGCTATTCCCATCCGAAATAGCATGGTCATCACTACACGCAGCAAACACTAGCGTCGCAAGCGCAAACATAAAAAGTCTTTTCTTTTTCATTTTACAACAATTAAACTGTTTCTAACTAAACACTTATCACTTTTTATCTCTTAGTCATCTTTTAATCCGTCACGACCGTTTGGGATAATTGACTAATATTTAACTTTATACGTTGTACAGAATTAGTATTCGAGGATACACCGGGATCTTTTATAGTAGTCAGGTATATAATGCCACTTCTCTGTTTGGACATTGTATTCCCCAAGACTTCAATATAAATTGTCCCATCATCAACCGTGATCTTATCCGTGTCCTCCCGTACAGCGCCGACGGAAGGACGCAGCTTTATCCAGCTCTTAGGATCATCCGCCCCATCTTCCACATATGCGGAAAGACAATAGTAGTTCATATCGAAACTATCGCTGCTATCCGCAGCCGGCATATATTTAATTGTCACTCCAGCCGCCGGTATAGCATATCTTTGCCTAATACGCACCGTCTTTTCGAGAGTCCCCAATTTCAGCGTGATATACGCATGATCTAACAAGCCATTCGATATTTGAGCTTCCACAGCCGTGATATTCGGATCTGATGTCGTATCATCCACGATCGGTATTCTCGCTCCATTAGATGGGTTTACCAGCAAGGGTACCCCAATGCCGACCTCGTTTCCATTATCACTAATCCGGCAGGCATTCGGAAAACGAGTCCGGCAATCCGTAATCAATTTAAAAACCTCAAAATTGGCACCCTCACTCGTATAGGCGATAAATACCGAATTACTGACTCCCAGAAAGAAATCGTTGTTCGCTACAACTTCGTATGAGTCTCTATTATCAACTGAGATCTCATAATCCAGAGCTGTGTTGGAAGGTTTAGAGGCTTTTGCATCTTCTACCGTATCATAGCCGGGACCTTTTGCCGTAACAATAGTGAATTGATAAGAATGATTACGTTGTAAATCCATTAACTGGACATCCTTATTGACGATCGCCATTTTATAGAAATAATCCCGTCCCCCATACGCACCTTGAATAATCAAGTGTGTATTATTCCGCATATCAGACTCATATAAATAGACTGGATCATTCTCAGTACTCTCCCCCCCATCTATGAAATCTGCCTGAACCAATAAGGATGAATAAGCAGCATCATTCCTGTATTCAGTCAAATTAGAGGTATTATCCCTAATGAGACCATCCAGCGTATGAAACGGTCCTTGCCTAGGTACATTCATAACCGCCACAACTCCCTTTAGCTCAAAGTTCGTCGCCTTATTGACAATTACCATTTTAGCGATCGCCCGGGTAAGCATCAAGGGCGTTCCGTCCGTATTCTCGATCTTTGTTGTATGATCTATCTTATCTACTTCCAGTAAATAACTCATCGGGATCACTTGCCCGTTACCACTATAAGGAATGACAGAAACCGAAGGTACCGCCAATGGAGCCGTCAGCATATTCGTACAGAAATCAGCCAATGTCGTCAAACCTTGCATCAATTGGGCAGAAAATCCAGTTTCATCGAATCCATATTCCGTAACCGCATCCCCATAATAAAATCTATCGGGTGAATTAGCCAATATCAATAACTGATATTTACTGTCATTCGATTGTTTAGTCAATATCACATATCTTTTTCCCGCTAATTCAAAGGCTTGCACGGCTTCCACAAAAGTAGCGTTAGGCCCTTCTCCTTTGAAAACAAACATCCATGGGTTCTTACCCACCGTACCCTCATCCATAAGTCCTTTTGTTGACGGGAGATGGTACGAATTAGCACGGGCGAAAATCTCCAGCTGTACTTTTTCAGAAAAGACTTCTTCCTCTCCTACCTGTTCAGACAAAGCAAATTCATGCTCACAGCCAGATAGCATTAATAGGGATAACAGAGCCCAAAAACCGATCATATGCATACTAATTATTCTCATTCTTTCACGCAACGAATTGTAAAACCAAATTGATGACTCGAAGACTTGGGAGTTGTCGCTAAATAATTATACTCTATCCCCCAAATATTACCGTGAGCAGAACCTTTCTCTTCTCCACTTGACGTATCAGTCCACCCCGGAGCCGCCGAAGAAGACCAATAATACCCTGTCTCACTCGCATATTCCAAACTACCATCCGTATGCCATCTTCGGCCTGCGGCCGGAAAGAAAATAGAGGCGTTATTGTCCGGATTAAATATCAAGACACCCCCATAAGCCGCTTCCGTCGTATCTAAAGACACTCCTTTATACTTACTGACTTTCCCCGAACCTCTTTCTATGCCATCGATCATATCTCTTTCCACGATAGGACGCCTGTCGAAAAAACCATCCGCATAGAATCCGTACTTGATCTCTTCCAGAATCTTAGGGATATATTTCTCCGGTTTATTCTGTGGATCAATCGGTTTTTCAGCCGTCACCCAATTTCCATCCCCTTTCATTGGATTACGGAATAACGACATTCTTATCTCGGATTTATATACATCATTATAGGTATAACTATTCAACACAATCCTATCCAAGGGACCGTCGCTTGGACGATGATAACCCGGGGGACAGATCTCGTAATAATCTTTCAGTTTATCCCCGCTCGTAGCATCCCAAAAAGTGGGAGTCTCAATACGTCTTATCGGCCATTCCGATAACTCCCACGTAGCACTCTTATTATTCACGTTGGTAGGGTGATACGCACGAAGTGCTAAAGAAGCATATGCTACCGGTAATCCCCATTGAAAATGAGCGCCGGCTTGAGTCGGATACTTAACAAAATCAACTTGATCAGTGCTTTTATCTATCTGCTTCCATTCATCCTTTGTATCAACATCATTTAAGAATGACCGAGCTGTCAAATTGTACGCACTAAATTTTACACCTAAATCCGGCCCCTCGTTTGTACCCCTCCGCATTATATAATCAGGCGCCTCTCCTTGGCGGACATATAAATCAGTTTCGTAAGTCGTCCCATTTTCCGTATAAGAAAGCTTTACGACACCATATCTAGGCACTCCTTTTCTAGGATTCTTGCTCTTCAATCCTATCCGGAAGTAAACACGTCCTCTTCCTTGTACAAAACTGCCTGTCTCACCTTTCTGTGAATTAGGAATAACCGGATAGTCTTCCGGATCTCCCGGAGAACCTGTTCCAACGTTAGGATCAAAGCTAGGTGTCGAGCTTATCACTATAAAATCCTGATATTCGGTTGGAACTTCCACACGCCACTGATACCAATAACTCCACTTGTTCCCACTAATTATCCTTTCTCCACTTTCATCATCCTTATAGAAAGCCCCTACATAAGGGTTAGACCATAGATGATTCGTTGAATTAATATCAAACGGATAACGATTTCCATATTGACTGACCTTTACGGTTATCGTTCTCCGAATAGCGTTCTTCCCCGAGAAGTCTTCCGCAGCCATCAATGTAATCTCATAGGTTTCCTTACCTATAATATAGTTTGGCAAATCAAGTAAGATATCCATATAGCCCGCTCCAGTACTCGGATCATACGAAATCCTCTCATCAGCGTTCGGCTGCCACTCTTGACTCGACAAAGCGTTAAACACCTCATTCGTTTCCTTATAAGTGTTTGTACTTAGCACTTTTACTTTATCAAAAACCCTCACAACCGGCATATTGGACGAGAAAGAGATTCGTGCCCCGTTAAAATCGGTAATATCGACCTCCGTATGTGACACATTTAGCACTCTATTACCAGATATATTCCAATCATTTGCTATTGAATCCCAATCCGATGCCTGTATATTCATCTCCAAGGGTTGTTTAATGATCCCGGTAAGATCTAGCTTCGTATTTTTAGGCAAGTTATAATCAACCGGCTCTGAGTTTATTTTCAACTCACAGGAGGGATTATAGCTATCCTCCATATCTACCGTAAAAACCACCGCATTTGCCGGATCGTTCTTTCTCTCCAACTCATTAGAGGGCAAAATAATACGAGTGATCTTCCGAGCCCAATTCATTCCGGGAATATTTGGAGTAACAGAGGAGAAATAATCACCATCTTCTCTCAATGTAAAATTACGTGTTACATTCCTCTCAATAGTAGAGCCACTATATTGAGCTGTCAATGGGATCAAATTAGGGATACCACTAAATATAACTCCATTAAAAATATCATCGAAATTATCTGCCGCCTCCAAAACAACATCTACTCGAACTCCCAGACGATTAAGGGCCAGTTGTAATAAAGAAACCGTTGTCCCATCACTCAATTTAGCCCCTTTACCTTTTGGTAAAACCTCTACGTTATTTATTTCCTGCATCATTGGGATCGATTTCTCCGAAGAAAAAGAGCTTGCGGGATAAGCGATAAGATTCAAATCGTCATAACGTGAAAGAGTGTTCAGTTTATTGGCTATAACGTTATCCGTCGGTTCATTCGCCAAAAATACGAAATCATAATTCCCAGCTACGATTGGATGCCGGATGATATTTTCTATCCATTGATTCTTACTATAGTGAATATTAGATATGCACGCTCCCGTTGTCTTATTGAAAGCCAAAACACGAAGCGTATTCACGTCGTAGTCCTCTTCGCTACCCGAATGAGTCGTATTTTGAGAATCTATATTCCTAATAGAAATATAGGCTCCTTCCACATTACCGCTAATCATTGTCTCATCCGTACATGAGAAAAGGATTATCAATAACAAGACTGCCACGAAACCTTTATATATTTTACACTCTTCCACTATCATAAAAATTGCTCTAATGTTATAATGCAAATATCACGATATAAAAAGTCACAATAAACTAAATATGCACCCAATAATGACAATATGAATCACAGTTTACATCTAATTATGCAATTATTTTTCAGACCGTTACAGTTTCCAGAAAAACAAGATCAAAAGGCTCTATTTTTCTATTATACGCAAGACTCTTATCAAACAGTTCCGATTATCGAAACAAATCACATTAATAAGAATCCACGAAAAAGCCCTTAAACGAAAGATCGCTTAAAGGCTCAATAAACATCCCTTATAATATTCATTTATGTAGAAATTAGGTCCGTTATATTTCGTCTTATCTATAATTATAATATATCAATAACCGATCTCTGTCTTTTTATAAAATCGATACGTTGTGCCTCTCCACTTTCGGATATTAGGATAGAATGGCGTTTCAATGCCTGAATCCAATCTCGTTGCATTTTACAAATCTGCGGACTTTGGGAGTCCATAGAATTGATTGAATAAACTCGTAGCATACTAATTTGGAAATCCAGCTTCTCTATATAAGTATAGGTTGCCTCAAAATCAATGCTTGATAAGTAGAAAAACACCTTATGGCCCTCACTGAACTCTCCTGTGATAGATAAAGCCTCCATATGAGTAAGTAATTGATAAAGTTCCTCTTTCAAGCACAGAACATCCTCTTTCGATATCAAATTCAGGCAAGCAAAGTATTGGACCTCTTTCACGAAAGAAACAAAAATATTCATATCCCAGATAAAACTGGTTTTCGGACAATTCTTTACGCTATAACTTAATTTTTTATGTACATTTATAATTCGTTCTTCCACCGCCATCCCATATAGAGAATTTGGAGTCTTTATCTGTCCATGATGATATAACCAGCGGCAAAGACGGAACTTAGACAGATATTCAAAAGAGGAATAAAGCGTAAAAGGCAAAACATTCGATGCCGTACAAACCTCCGTACTCTTATCTCCTTTCACATAGTCAAATATCCGTAAGTAACGATCAATAATCTCATAATAACTTTCTATCGCATTGGCAGACCGGAGCAAGTTCATATCGAAAGTCACTCTATTATGCAAGTGATTTCCTATGATCTGATCTATGGAGATCCCCAACTTATAGGAAATTTGCGCAACCTCATCAATCGTAAAAGCGACCTCTCCCCGAAGCCTGCGGTACACCGCCTCTCTCCCGATACATAAAGTATCCGTCAAGAAATTAGCAAGATTTTGTCCGGGAGGAAGCCTATCTTTCATTGCGGTTATCAATTCATTTACAATACTATCTTTCATTGCCTTATACCTTATTTCCAACTATTAATATTCCTTGATACATTAGGCAAATGTAAAACATGTAAACGATAGTTTTGTACGATAAAGCAAGCCTATGAGAATTGTTCCTTTTCTAATTAAAGCAAATACAGACAGAAAAAGATAGAAAACGAAATTAAACTAAAAAAGCACCTATAAATTTCGAATCGCGCAATCGGAAGATCTAGGTTGTTTCATTTATCGAAACAAGTTCAAACTCTAAAGCGTATTTATAATCTCCCTTTGTCTATTGAAAAACTGGATACGTTGCATCTCTCCACTCTCGGAGATCATGGTAGAGAACTTTTTTAAAGATTGAATCCAGTCTTTCAAGCTATTAAACATCTCAGAATCCTGTGTCGTAATAGAATTTATCGAGTAAACCCGTATCATACTTAACTGCAAAGAACTTGTTTCCAGATAACTATACGTAGCCTCAAAGTTAATATGCGATACATAAATTCGTACACTATTGCCAGCCTCGGTCTTTCCTCTCATAGCAAGTTCTTCCAATTCATCCACCAACACTAATAACTCCTCTTTGATACGTTGTATATCCTCACAGGAAATAAGATGGATATCGGAGAAATATTTAATGTCATTGACCAAATGATGGAAGATCATATTATCCCAAATATAATCCGTAGAATGGATATACTGTGTCAACGATACAAATTCTCTTTGGGTATCAACCAGTTTTTCCGGTATCTTCAGATTCTCAAAATGATTGCATTGGATATGCTTATTCTGATACATCCACTTAAATAAACGAAACTTTGACAAAAGGTCATGCTTCAAATAAAGGGTCTGAGGAATAGTATTGGAAGAGGTACCCAAAGCCGTAGTAGGATCATCCTGAAAGGCCCTAAAGATCTTCACATATCTAGACAAGATCGTAAAATAAGCATTAAAAGGATCATCGTGATCTACCACATTCAAGTCGAACACGGCATTGGCACTAAAACTAACCCCTACTATTTTATCCAATGACACACCCAATTTCCTTGAGATAAGAGCTGCCTCTTCCAAGGTGAAAGGAACCTCGCCACGTAAGCGCCTATAAATGGCTTCTCTGCCAATATAAAGGGTATCCATCAACAGATTCGCCAAATTTGTCTTAGGGGGAAGTTTTTCTTTTAAAGCTTCAATCAAGCCTGTATTTAATTCATTTATCATCATAACCATGTCGAATGAAAAATCATCTACTCTAGTAACATATATAGAGAGGAAGTTGTTTCGAGAACAAGTACATTCGTAGATGGATTTTCAAAGCACGTAGCTTTTCAGCTTATTCATATCAACTATTTTCCCTTCCCGGGAAATAGCCCCTTCCTCTATCATTTCCGAGAAACTACGGGCCAATGAAGGACGGGCCACTCCAAAATATTCCGAAAGCTCTGTTTGATTACGATCCTGCTTATAATGATCTCCTTGAATACGTTTAAGTATATAGTAAGCCAGTTTACCTTTAATGGTCTTAATCGATAATAATTGAAGACGTTCAGAAAGAAATTGTGTCCGGTTGGCGTTAAAAGCCATATAGCTTTGAAGAAAATGCTCGTTTGTCGCCAGCAAACGCATCACCGCATTCTTAGGTATTAAAATGATCTCGCATTCCTCCAAGGCGATAACATCTACCGGGAAGCGATTATTTTCCGCAAACAAAAATGCGGAGGCCAAAGGAGTAGGCGCCGATAAAGTCTCCACTTCCAGAATTGTCCCGCTTTCGGTGATCATCTCAGTCTTTACCCGTCCTTTACTCAATAGATAAAGCGAAGATAAGGCATCTCCCTGACGAGCCACCCAGTCACCTTTCTTAAACGACCTTGTCGAATAATCCAACGAACTGAAAAGAGCGGTTTGCTCTTCCTCAGACAATTTTCCGCAAATAGGACACAAACTCAGATTCATAAAACTTCCTTTTGCGGATAAAGATAAAGAAAATAATCAAAGAGTGTAACAACTGTTACAGGTTAAACGATCTTCTATCCCCTACATTCGCGATAAACTTATAAAATAAAAGCTATGTTCTGTTATCAATGTCAAGAAACCGCCCAAGGAAAGGGCTGTATATTAAAAGGTGTATGTGGTAAGACCGCCGAAGTGGCCGGATTACAAGATTTACTGATGTACTTAATGAAGGGAATCTCCAAACTAACAACGACTTTACGCAAGCGAGGCGTGGAATCATCCACGGCCAATAAGTTTATCGTCGACGGACTTTTCATGACCATCACAAACGCCAATTTCGATTCATCCAGATTCGTATCAAAGATCAAAGAAGCCTATCAGCTACGGGAGAACCTTCTCGACGAGCTACATCGACAGGGAATCCATCCATCCTTAACCTGCGATTGTCTGACTTGGAAATCGGACAAAGTAGAGGAAATGGAGGTCAAATCGAAAGAAGTAGGTATTCTCGCCACAGAAAACAAGGATATCCGCTCTCTACGAGAATTACTCACTTATGGGGTAAAAGGTATGGCTGCCTACGTGGAACACGCTTACAATCTAGGCTTCGAGGATACCAGCCTCTATGCCTTTATCCAAGACGCCTTGGTCGCAACGACTCAATCGGACCTGACCGTCGCCGATTTAACCCGATGGGTACTCACCTGCGGCGAATACGGAGTAAAAGCCATGGCCTTATTAGATAAAGCGAATACTTCCACCTATGGCAACCCGGAAATTACGAAAGTGAATATCGGCGTAGGAAAGAACCCGGGTATACTTATCAGTGGGCACGACTTGAGAGACATTCAAGACTTGCTGGAACAAACCGAAGGTACAGGCATAGATGTCTATACACATAGCGAGATGCTTCCTGCACATTATTACCCGGCTTTCAAGAAGTATAAGCATTTTGTAGGAAACTACGGTAGCGCCTGGTGGAAACAAACATCTGATTTCGAGACATTCAACGGAGTTATCCTGTTTACGACCAACTGCCTTGTCCCTCCCCGTTCTTCCGCCACTTATGCCGATCGGGTCTATACGACCGGCTCTACCGGGTTCGAAGGATTCCCACATATCGCCGATCGTAAGCCCGGAGGCTCTAAGGATTTCTCTGCGTTAATCGAACACGCAAAGAAATGCGCCCCTCCAACGGAAATCGAACACGGAGAAATCATCGGTGGATTCGCTCATGAGCAGGTATTCCAATTAGCCGACAAGGTTATCGATGCCGTAAAATCAGGAGCGATACGTAAATTCTTTGTCATGGCAGGTTGCGACGGAAGAATGAAGAGCCGTAGCTACTATACCGAATTCGCCGAGAAATTACCGAAAGATACCGTCATATTAACCGCCGGTTGTGCCAAATATCGTTACAACAAACTGCCTTTGGGGGAGATCAGAGGTATTCCACGGGTATTAGATGCCGGACAATGTAATGACAGTTACTCATTGGTGATGATCGCCCTCAAGTTAAAAGAGATCTTCGGGCTGGATGATGTCAATGAATTACCTATCGCATACAATATCGCATGGTACGAGCAAAAAGCGGTAATCGTATTACTCGCCCTACTCTACCTAGGCGTAAAAAACATTCACTTAGGACCGACATTGCCAGCGTTCTTGTCGCCGAATGTAGCCAAAGTATTGGTCGATAATTTCGGGATCGCCGGAATAGGTAGCGTGGACGAAGACATGGAACTATTTCTAGGAAAGTAAAATAAACCTTTCCCGATCCGCTCTTGTTTTCCTATCACATTTTAATCGATTCAAGATGAATAAGGAACAACAAAAAAGAGTAGCCGCCATTCATGACCTATCGGGATTTGGCAAATGTTCATTGACAGTTGCCCTCCCGATCCTCTCGGCGGCAGGAATAGAGACAAGCGCCTTACCTACGGCCATACTTTCTACACACACAGGAGGTATTCTCGGCTATACTTATAGAGACTTGACGGAAGATATGCGTCCGTTCATGAAGCATTGGAAAGAATTGGATATCCGTTTCGACGCCGTCTACAGCGGCTTTCTTGGATCTTTCGAGCAATTAGATATCGTAAAAGAGTTCTTCTCCCTTTTCAAGCGGGAAGATAACCTGATTCTAGTCGATCCTGTCATGGGCGATAACGGAGAACTATACAAGATATTCACCCCTAAATTCGCCAAAGGAATGAGATCCCTTTGTGAAAAAGCGGACATTATCGTACCGAACCTGACGGAGGCCGCATTATTGTTGGGCGAACCCTACCAAGCAGGTCCCTATACCAAAGCTTATATCGATGGTATTTTACATAAACTAAGTCAGCTAGGCCCTAAGCAAGTTGTCTTGACCGGTGTCTATTTCGACGAGAAAGAACTGGGAGCCGCCACTTTCGATATGGAACGAAATGCGACAGAGTATGTTTTAACAGAGAAAATACCCGGTTATTATCATGGTACGGGAGATGTTTTCGCAAGTGCTTTACTGTCCGGTTTGTTAAATAATTTCAACTTGGAGAGATCTGCGGAAATAGCCGTTCGCTTCACGACAGAAAGTATTCTTCGAACATTCAAGGCGCAAACGGATTATCGCTTTGGCGTGAACTTCGAACAATCCATTCCGGATTTACTAAAAGAACTGAAACTGATATAAATGAGAGCCTTTTTTTTCTCATATTTGCAAATAAAAGGAATATAATAGTATGGCTAAATTAAGAATAGCGTTTTCTGGTATCGGTGCGGTGGGTGGTTATTACGGAGGTATGGTCGCCGCCCGCTATCAAGGAACAATAAAAGCAGATATCTTTTTTATCGCCCGTGGAGAAAATCTAAAGGCTATCCGTGAAAACGGTTTACAAATGCAACTAGGCATCCGGACAATCCATACGGCTCCGGCACTAGCCACCGATAATCCCGCCGAGATAGGGCCGGTAGACTACCTTTTCTGTTGTACAAAAAGTTACGATCTAGAAGAAAACATCCAGCAGCTAAAGCCTGTTATCGGACCTGAGACCGTTATCATCCCCTTGCTAAACGGATTGGATATCGAAGAACGAATCCATAATATACTACCCGAACAAGAGGTCTGGAAAGGATGTGTTTACATCGGTTCTCGCTTGACAGAGCCGGGTGTTGTCGAGAAATTCTCCTTGAAAGAACGTATTTTCTTCGGCAACAAAGATGCAAACAAAGATAAGCAAACCGAGTTGCTTAAATTACTTATGTATGCCCGGTTAAACGCTTTTAATCCAGCGGATATAGACCTACGCATCTGGAAGAAATTCTTCATGATCTCTACGGCGGCTACGGCTACGAGTTTCTTCAACCAGCCCATTGATGAAGTACTAGCCCAACATATCGACCTGTTCATCGCTTTGGGTACGGAATTAAAAAGCGTAGCAGAGGCTATGGGAGTCCGTTTACCCGATGACATCGTCTATACTTCCATCGAGACGCAAAAGATGATGCCGGCCGGCTCCACGACTTCCATGCATAGTGATTTTCTCGCCGGGAAAAAAACAGAGTTGGAAACATTGACAGGATATGTAATTCGTCAAGCGGAGAAGCTCGGCGTTGATGTCCCTACTTATCGATTTATGTATAATGGATTGTCTTTTTATCCCTATCCGAAGAAAACAGAAATATCATAATTATGCAAGATCTAATAAACGGGCGTTGTGGTTGGTGCGGAACTGACGAGTTGTATATGAGATACCATGATCAAGAGTGGGGAAAGTTGGTGACTGACGATAAAACACTGTTCGAGTTTCTTGTGCTGGAAAGTTCTCAAGCCGGGTTAAGTTGGATAACTATCCTTAGGAAGCGTGAGGGATATCGCAAGGCATTTTGTGATTTTGATATCGAAAGAGTGGCGCAAATGACCGATGAAGATGTTGAACGGTTGATGCAGTTTGAGGGAATTGTGAAAAACCGTCAGAAAATTAAATCGACAATCACAAACGCAAGGCAGTTTCTCTCCATACAGAAAGAGTTCGGTAGCTTTTATAATTACACCCTATCATTCTTTCCTAACCAAAAACCAATTATCAACACCTTTCAGTCATTGAGTGAGATTCCGGTATCATCTCCCGAATCCGAAGCCATGAGCAAAGATATGAAGAAACGAGGATTCAAATTCTTCGGAGCCACAATTTGTTACGCCCACCTACAGGCTTCGGGATTTATCAACGATCATCTGATGGACTGCGTTTGCCGAAAAAGATAATAAAAAAGGCGGAAACAGCATGTTCCCGCCTTCATTATTATTTTAGTGAGTGATCTTATTGACCGATATAAGTCTCCATGAACTTAGCGCCCGGAGCCGGAGAGATGGTTATTACCTCCGTATCCGCAGGGATCAAGACAGTTTGACCTTGGTGAACAAAGATCTCGTTTCCTTTATTATCACGGATGGAAGCCTTGCCTGCCATACAGATGTAAACGACAAAAGAATCCAGTTCCGAGAAATTACGAACCATAATCGTATCCAGATCCAAAAGGTTTGTCGTGAAATATTTACAGTCCGCCAACTCTACCGTGGCATTCGTATGACCTTTGTAGTGAGTACGGTAATCCGGATACAACGTATAATCGATAGCGTCTTTCGCCAATTCCGTATGCAGCTCACGGCCATTACCGTTCACATCTTTACGGTTGTAATCGTAAATACGATACGTGATATTACTGGTCTGCTGGATCTCGGCGATAAAACAACCCGCTCCGATCGCATGCACACGTCCCGCCGGCAAGAAGAATACATCGCCTTCATTTACGTCGTAACGTTGAAGCACATCCATGATCGTATTGTTCTCCACACGTTTCACATATTCCTCAGCGTCGATTTGCTCAGAGAAACCGGAATACAGGCCAGCGCCTTTCTCTGCCTTGATCACATACCACATCTCCGTCTTACCGAAAGAGTTGTGGCGTTTTTTCGCCAGCTCATCGTCCGGGTGAACTTGAATGGATAAATTATCACGGGCATCGATAAACTTGATAAGCAAGGGGAAAGTCGTCCCGAATCTCTCCATCACCTTCTCTCCCAGCAATTCCTTGCCATAAGAGCGGATCAACTCATCCAAAGACTTACCTTCCAACTCGCCATTATCGACGATTGAATAATTTCCCTCAACATGAGAAAGCTCCCAGCTCTCGCCTACACCATTCTCAACCGGAGTAATACCCTTAAACGGGCAGATATCTGAACCGCCCCAAATCACCTTCTTGAGGATCGGCTTAAATGTAAATGGATATAACATAACGTGTTTTGTGTATAGAGTTTTACTTTTTGACCTTCACTTTCCTTAATACGACGGCGCTACGTGCCGGGATATAAAGTTTCAGCCATTCTTTCTTTTCTTTCTTATATAACGGATCAAATTGCGTGAAATGCCTTATGGTATCATCAGCCAAGCCAAACCCCCCGAAACGGGTAGCGTCGGTGTTCAATACGACCTCATATTCTCCCTTCGGAACTAAGAAACCGTAATCCGTGAACGATTTCGTCGGGCTAAAGTTGAACACAAAAACCAAGTCTTTACGCATATAAGCCAATATCTGATCGCCATCATTATCCCAAACCTTCTGGATAGGGGTATCTTGGAAATTCTTCACATCCCCGATCAATTCCAACATCTCACGGTCGAAATCGCCCAAGAAATGGTACTTCAAATCCAAGTTGTCCACCAAATCCCATTGGCGGCGAGCGTATTTATAAGACCATCCATTGCCCTCCCTCGGGAAGTCGATCCATTCCGGATGCCCGAACTCATTTCCCATAAAGTTCAGATAACCGCCATTAATAGTAGAAGCCGTAACCAAACGGATCATCTTATGCAAGGCGATACCTCTATCTACCATGAAATTATGGTCATCTTTTTGCATATGCCAATACATATCGGCGTCGATCAAGCGGAAGATGATCGTCTTATCACCCACCAAGGCTTGATCGTGGCTCTCGGCATAACTGATCGTCTTCTCATCGGCACGACGGTTCGTCGTCTCCCACCAGATCGAAGACGGATGCCAATCCTCATCCTTCTTTTCCTTGATCGTCTTGATCCAATAATCCGGGATGTTCATAGCCATGCGATAATCAAAGCCATAACCACCATCCTCTATCTTAGCTGCCAAGCCTGGCATGCCACTCACCTCCTCGGCGATCGTTATAGCACCCGGGTTCACCTCATGGATCAATTTATTGGCCAAGGTTAGATAAGCGATAGCGTCGCCATCTTGGTGGCCATTAAAATAATCGCCGTAATTACAGAAAGCCTCGCCCAAGCCATGGCTGTAATAAAGCATGGAGGTCACGCCATCGAAACGGAAACCATCGAACTTATACTCCTCCAGCCAGAACTTACAATTCGACAATAAGAAATGAAGCACCTCGTTCTTTCCATAATCGAAGCACAGGGAATCCCATGCCGGATGCTCACGGCGTTCGCCACTCAGGAAATATTGGTCATACGAACCGTCAAAGCGGCCTAATCCCTCCACCTCGTTCTTTACGGCGTGGCTATGTACGATGTCCATGATCACGGCGAGCCCCATCCCGTGCGCCTCGTCAATCAGTTGTTTCAACTCGTCCGGCGTACCGAAACGGGAAGAGGCGGCGAAGAAGCTACTTACGTGATAGCCGAACGATCCATAATAAGGATGTTCTTGTATAGCCATGATCTGAATGGCGTTATAACCATCCTTCGCTACACGAGGCAATATATTTTGACGGAATTCATTATACGTCCCCACCTTCTCCTCGTTGGTGCTCATACCGATATGGCACTCGTAGATCAAAAGGGGAGACTTCTTAGGTTTGAATCGTTTATTCTTGAATTTATAAGGTTTCTCCGGGTTCCATACTTGAGCGCTGAATATCTTAGATTGCTCATCTTGCACCACCCGGCGAGTCCATGCGGGAATACGTTCTCCGCTACCGCCGTCCCACTCGACCAGCAACTTAAACAAGTCCTCATGATACATCTGCGCATCGGTCAAAGCGATCTCCCATACGCCATTCGCCTTACGTTTAAGCTTGTATTTATTATCTTTCTGCCATCCGTTGAATGTTCCAATCAAATAAATAGCGGTAGCATTCGGTGCCCATTCACGGAACACCCACCCTTTCGTGGTTTTGTGTAACCCAAAATAAAGATATCCGGAAGCCATCTCGGATAAGGTTAGTTTACCATTATTCGTCAGGCTCTTTTCTTTATCAATCACGTATTGATACCGGCCTTCTATAGCCGCCTCATAAGGGGCCAGCCACGGGTCATTTTTTATCAGATTTAGAGACTCCATGATTTATTATAATTTGGTTCTCGGCAAAGATAAAAGAAAAAAACATACCCATTGATAATATTAGGATATTTCTTATATTCGCGGTAAACCGTACAAAGATGAGCAAAGGAACAAAAAGTATAGCCTTTTACCTAATGATGATCCTCATTTTCGGTTCGCTGATGTACTTTATCGCCAAAGAAGGGGAAAGTCAGCAACTGGAAAATTCGATTGCGTCCATCCAAAACGCACCTAGTAATTTAGAAGAGGGATTTACCATATTTACTCAATTATTAGTACATAATATCGAGTCTTCCATAGGAATTCTGCTTTTACAAATCATCACGATATTGCTTACGTGCCGTTTGTTCGGTTGGTTATTCCAGAAGATCGGGCAACCCACCGTCATCGGCGAGATCGTTGCCGGAATCGTGCTAGGGCCGTCCGTATTAGGCAATTTATTCCCGGAGGCTTCCGCCTTCCTTTTCCCTGTGGAATCGTTGGTGAATATAAATATGCTGAGTCAATTCGGACTTATACTCTTTATGTTCGCTATCGGGATGGAACTTAATATCTCCGAGGTAAGGAAAAAGCTGAAAGAGACGATCTTAATCAGTCATACCAGTACGATCGTCCCCTTCTTTTTCGGTATGCTGACCGCCTATTTCGTGTACGACAAATATGCGGATAAGAGTACGCCTTTCCTCTCTTTCGCCTTGTTTATAGGTATCGCCATGAGTATTACCGCCTTTCCCGTATTGGCACGTATTATCCAAGAGAAAGGACTTACCAAGACACATTTGGGTACCATCTCGTTGGCAAGCGCGGCGAATGGGGATATCACCGCATGGTGCTTGCTAGCGGTTGTCATAGCGATCGCACAAGCGGGTTCGATGCTAAGTGCCGTTTACAACATCTTATTCTCGGTCCTTTACATAATGTTTATGTTTTTGGCGGTGCGGCCATTCCTGCGGATGATCGGACATATTTACCACAACAAGGAGGTAATCGACAAGGGGCTGGTCGCTTTCATCTTCTTGCTATTGATCACCTCGGCTTATCTGACTGAGATATTGGGATTGCATGCCTTGTTCGGCGCTTTTATCGCAGGGGTGGTGATGCCGGGAAATGTCAAATTCCGCAAGATCATGACCGAGAAAGTAGAGGATGTATCCCTTGCGCTATTTCTTCCCTTATTCTTCGTATCCACCGGATTACGTACGGAAATAGGTCTTCTAAACAAGCCTGAGTTATGGTGGCTATGCCTTATCTTCATAGTCGTGGCCATCGCGGGAAAGTTTGGGGGAGCGATGTTCTCCGCCCGATTCGTGGGTGAGAGCTGGAAGGATAGCCTATACATAGGGGCGCTCATGAACACCCGCGGGTTGATGGAGCTGGTCGTATTGACGATCGGGTACGAGATGGGGATATTGACACCTTCCGTATTCGTGATCTTAGTGCTAATGACGCTGGTCACCACCTTTATGACAACACCGTTGGTCTCATTCATCAAATTCTGTTACCGGGCGCATGACAAGCTGATGGAGCAAAAAGAGAGAATGCCATTGGAGGGGATATTCAAGGTACTGTTGTCCTTCGGACGAGCCGGAAATGGACAGATCATGCTGGACGTAGCCTACCAGATGTTCGCCCAAGGCAAAAACAAGCTGGAGCTGACGGCACTGCACTTAACGGTTGGCTCGGACGTAAACCCGCTACACACGGATAATTTCGAGGAAGTCAGCTTCGGCCCGATCCTTTACGGGGCCAAGAAGCTGGGCATTCAGATACAGACCCGCTACGAGGTATCGAACAACGCCGGAGTGGATATTTGTAGCATCGTAAACAATGAGGGGTACGATTTCCTTCTGGTCGGTTCCGGGATATCGATGAGCAACACGCCGGACGATATAGCGGCAAGCCATTATCGGGCCTCGTTCTACAACCGTTATTTCAAACGCTTCAAGGCTCCGGAATCCTGGTTTTATCCGGGTGCCTTATTGAAAGACAAGACGAAGATGTTTATCGAGCAAAGCAATTGCCCGGTAGGTGTATTCGTGAACCGGAATTTCGTCAAGGCATCGAACGTGATCGTGGTCATCGACTCCGAGGAGGATTTATTCCTGTTGGGATACGCCCAGACCTTATTGAAGTCTACACACGGCTCGGCCAGCGTACTTGATAAATCCAGCAGTACGACCCCGGGGAACGAGGTGATCAAGGAAGGAATCCTGCGATTCACGGAAGACGTGAAGCAGACCACGCTTCTACGAGAGAAAGACCTTACACCCCAGTCTTTCAACGGCTTCAACTTCATGCTGATCAGTTATAAGACATGGAACGATGTCTCCGAGCACCGGAAAGAAGCCTTGCAGAAGATGCCTTCTACGTTGATATTAAGCAAATAATCCGTTATAAATCCATATAAACCCGTCTTTATGAGAATCTGTCTTTTCTTCTTGATCACCGTTTTCCTCATGGGCTGCTCCTCTACGGAAAGCCAACGGCAGGAACCGGAAAACCAGACCTTGGAAACGATACTCAACCGCAAAAGCGTACGTAAGTACAAAGATCGCCCGGTAGAAAAGGAAAAGATAGACAAACTGATACGAGCCGGAATGGCCGCCCCTTCCTCCCGTGACAGGCGACCTTGGGAATTCATTATCGTAACCGACTGGAAAGCCTTGGATACGATGGCCGAAGGCCTTCCCTTCGCCCGGATGCTGAAAGAGACAAGGCAAGCGATCGTCGTTTGCGGCGATACGATCAAATCCTCCAACGCTTGGTTTCTGGATTGTTCCGCCGCCTCGCAAAACCTGCTACTTGCCGCCGAATCCATGGGATTGGGAGCCGTATGGACGGCTGTTTACCCCTATCCGGACCGGATTGAGATCGTTCGGAAAGAGCTTCGGCTACCGGATCATATCATGCCGTTGAACGTCATACCTGTTGGATACCCCATGCAGAAAGAGACTCCCAAAAACAAATACAACGTCCAACAGATCCATCACAATGGCTGGTAAAGCTATATGACTTCCAGATAACTCCGTCCGTTTCCCGCCCGGTTCACCCGAATCTGCACGGGAATACGTTCCGTCATTTCCTGTACGTGCGAGATAACGCCGATCTTGCGCCCTTGCGTACGCAGGCTCTCCAAGGCATCCATAGCGACCCGCAATGTCTCCGCATCCAAAGAGCCGAAGCCCTCATCGATAAACAAGCTCTCAACCTTCATCCGGTTCGAGGAGAGCGAGGACAAGCCTAGCGCCAAGGCCAGCGAGACCAAGAAAGACTCCCCTCCGGAAAGGCTATGCACGGTACGGATCTCATCGCACATATCCTGGTCGATCACCTGCAAGGCCAAGGTATCCGGCACACGCTCCAATCGGTAACGCCGAGATAGTTGCCGCAATTGCACATTTGCGTAACTCAACAAGACATCCAAGGTGTAGCCTTGGGCGATCCTACGGAACTTGGCGCCATCCGCCGAGCCTGCCAATTCATTCAGCTTCGCCCAACGCTCGCTCATCGCCCTCCGCTCCGAGAGCTCTTGCTGGAAGCCGGCTATCTTCCGCTTATTCTCCTCGTGCGTACGCAGACGGAAACTACATTCAGACTTTTGGGCCGTCATTTCCGACAGAGATTCCTCCAGCGTCTTCCCCTCGGAGTTCTCTTGATAGGCGACCATCCAGTTATCCAGCTCCTGCCGGCGTGCGGAAAGGAGACCGGAAGTCTCCGCCAGATCCTTCTTGATCTGTTCCGTAATCCCCCGGTATTGCTCCACCTCGCCGGCGTGCCTCGTCGTGCTCTCTTGCAACTGCTTCAAATGGCTCTTCAAGGTTTCCACTCGTTCGTGGAAGGTACGTTCCACCTGGTCGGCGGGCTGGCCTCCCAGCAGGAGATTCCGCTCCGAACGCAAACGGGTATAGGATTGATTCTTCTCGTCGTAGGCTTTCGCGGCGTCCTCGTACTGCTTACGCAAGGGAGGGAGGAAAGCCTCGTACGACTCCCGTTCCGCTTGATAGGCGCTCCGCTCCCGTTCCAGTTCCCGCAAGCGTTCCCCGTTGGCTTGCCACTGCCGGGCGAAATCCGTCAAGGTCTCCCGGAAGCTTTCCGGGTCCTTGTTCCAGCCCGTCTGCCATGCGTCATTCCCAAACAAGACGTTGGCGGCTGATAGGGATTGGGACAGCTTCTCCTGTTGCTCCCGCTTATCCAATTCTTCCCGGTCGATTTGCTCGGACAGGGATTGTAGCTGATTCCTTAATTCCGTCCGTGCGTTCTCGTCCGCGGCGAGTTGTTTATGCAGCTCCAGTTCTTTCTGTTGCAGGGCGGCGAGTTGTTTCCCGCAGGCCTCCTGCCGTTCTTTCCGGTCGAGAAACCGCTTGAGGCGCAGGGTAGCTTCCGAGATGCGATCCGCCAAGGCCAACAGACGCTCATGCGCCTCGTGAGAGGCGAAAGGATGCTCAAGGCTTCCGCAGACCGGGCAAGGCGTTCCGGCGGTCAGCTTGTCCCGCAGGCTTTTGATATCGCCAGTCGTCACGAACTGGGCTTGCTCCAGCAATAAACGCTCCCGTTCCGTACGGCAGGTCTCGATCGATCGATCCAAAGCCTCCGGTTCCAATTCCTTGAGGGCTAGCGCTACGGACTTCCGCTCTTCCTCGATCTTTACCTGTTCCTTGGCGTGCGTCTCCGCCTCCCGCCGCAAGGACTGTCCTCGCACCTCCAACCGCTGGATTTTCTGTCGGATAGCTAGCAAGGCCTTGTCCGACCGCTCGGCTGCCCGGCGAGCCGTGAGGCAGGTATCCAGATGGATCAGCAAGGCCGACAGTTGCTCGGCGATCCCCTCCTTGCTCCGGTAGCGTTCACGCCACGCCGTCAGCTTGTCCCATTCCTCCGAGGCTTTCTTCTGCCGCTCCTCCACCTTCCGGAGTTTCTCTTCCGCCTCCTGCTTCCGCCGGGAGAAGTCTTTCATCCGTTCATCGGCCTCGGAGCGGGCTTTCAAGGCCGATTCCAGTTGCACGTCCAGTTTCCGGGCCTGTTGCAATTCCAGTCGCAGACGCTTAGATTCCTCATCCGTCCTCGCCAATCGCACCTCTCCTTGCTCATACTCCTTCCTCGCGGTTTCCAGCGATGCCAACGCCCGTTCCAAGAAACGAGCGTTCTCCTCCCGCTGTTTTTCCTTCGAGGCGATCTGGACCTCGGCCGCTTTCACGGCCTCCCGTAAGCTTTGCCGCTCGGCCTTCGCCTTCTCCAAACGGGCCATCTCCCCCTCCAAGACCGAAAGGCGGGTTTGGGAGGCTTCCACCTCCTCCTCCGATAGAAGCTCTATGCCTTGTACGCGGGCGCATAGCCGCTCGTAGGCCTCCTTCGCCTCGGCGTTCTTGGCGAAGATCCGGCGGGAGATCTCCGAGTATTGCTCCGTACCGGTCAGTTTCTCCAGCAAGGAGGCCTTCTCGCCCTGCTCCGCTTTTAGGAAGGTAGAGAAATCGTTCTGGGCCAAGAGTACCGAGCGGGTGAACTGATCGAAAGTCAGGCCGATCAGCTCGATGATACGGGCTTGCAGGTCCTTGTTGGTTCCCGGCTCCTCTTTCCCGGCATCTATATTATATAATGTAAGGCGGGCAGCCTGCAAACGTCCGCTCTCCTTCTCCCGGGCCCGGGATACGGACCAGCGGGCGCGATACCGGCACCCGTTCAGCGCCACGAAATCCACCTCGGCGTAACCCGAGGCCGTCCCGCGGCGCAAGAGGAAGCGGGGGTCGCTTTGCGGCAACACATCCTCTTGCACGTCCCTCAGCCGCACGTTATTCTCCTTCGCCAGCTCCGTTCGCGGCGTACGGGAGAAAAGGGCGAGGCACATGGCATCCAGCAACGTGGATTTTCCCGCCCCGGTAGGCCCGGATATAGCGAAGATACCCGCCGAAGCCAAAGGCTCTTCCGTAAAATCAATGGAAAACTCTCCTTCCAGCGACGCCAGATTGCGTCCTCTGATCGCCAGCACTCTCATAAAGAAACCTCCCTCATCACCTCATTAAACAATGTCTCTATCTCCTCGGGCAACTCGCCTCCGTATCTCGCGGCAAACGTATGCCTCAGCATATCCAGCGGGGCTATCTTTTGCAAATCGTTATACGATAAGGCCCTCTCCTCCGCCTCCCCTTCCCGCCGGGGATACGAAGGAACGATGGAGGTGAGGCGGACCGCCTTCCCGACCAACGCCTCCTCTACCCGATGGCGGAACGTAGGGTCCGGCTCCGTCAGCAGGACCCGTATCTCCACGTAAGGCCAGCGGCTCTCGTCCTCCCTGCCCTCCTCCGGCTCCGGAAGCCCGGCGAGGCATCGCAAGACCTCCTCCGGAGGTAACGGGCTGTCCGGTATACGCATCAAGTCCGCAACTCTTGGGATCTCGATCGCCTCGATACCAGCGACCTTCCCCTCCTCGACCGCTACGGCTATCACTTGATGCCGGTAATTCTTCTCCGAGAACGACATGGGAAGCGGGCTTCCGGCGTAACGTACCGCCTCGCGCCCGCCGATCCGTTGCGCTTTATGGATATGCCCCAGCGCCGTATAAGCGATCCCGGCGTCGAAGGTATCCGCGGATACGGACTCCAGACCTCCCATGATGGCGCGCTCGCTCCGGTCGTCGTCCGACAACTCGGCTCCGGTAGCGTGGAGGTGTCCCAAGGCTACGATCGCCTCGCCGGGATTCCTCTGGGCATCGGCATAGGCGTAGAGCCGCCGGTACATCCGACCGATACCCGCCACATACGAATCAAGCTCTCCCTCGGGCACCGCCGGGTAATCCCCTTGGCGGAGGAAAGGCACCGCCAGGCAAAGCGCCTCCCGTTCTCCCGCCCGGTTCCTCAAGGGGACAACGAGCGATCCGAGATCGATCTCCCCGGAATCCGTCCTCCCCACGATACCTACAATCGAGGTATTCAATTCCTCCAGCAAGGGATTCGGGGCTTCCAGACGGATCGCGGAGTCGTGGTTGCCGGCGATGATCACGATCTGCAAGCCCGGATTCAGGCGATTCGCCTCCCGCAGGAAACGATAGAAACGGCGTTGCGCCCCCGCAGAAGGGTTCGTCACGTCGAACACGTCGCCGGCGATCAACAGGACATCCGTCTGCCGCTCCACCAAAAGATTTGTCAGAAAACCGAGGAAAGCCTCGTGCTCCGCCTCCCGGTCGTAGCCGAAAAAGGTCTGGCCCAGATGCCAGTCGGCCGTATGGATAAGTTTCAATGCCATTTATCTTCTTCTATTTTGATCCGGCAAATGTACTTCTTTCCCTTCAGATATCAGATTTTGGTAGAATGAAAAAGACGAATGATCAAGCGTATCCCCCCTTATATACCGGCAGCACGACCGAGAAGCGGCTTCCTTCTCCCTGCTTAGAACTCAGCGCTATCCGTCCCCCCAAGTTTTGTACGATTCCTTGGCAGATAGACAACCCTAGACCGGCCCCTTGGCTGAATTCATCTTGCTTGAAAAAACGGCTGAATACCTTCTCTTGTTCCTCCTCCGATAGACCGATCCCGGAATCCTCGACAAAAATCGCCGCCTCATCCGTCCCCCTCAGATGCTTAAATCCCAACTTTATATATCCGCTATTCGTGAATTTACAAGCGTTTGTCAAGAAATTGGTTATAACTTGCGAAAGTCTCTTTTTATCCGTATAGATAAACAAATCCCCCTCCGCCTCTTTCGAGAATCGTAGGTGGGCGGGGACCAATAACTGATGGGCGAGGTAAAGATCGTCTACCAACTCCTTGACGGAGCAGCTCTCTTTCTCGAATTTCATTTGTCCCGATTGAAGTCTCGAAACCTCCAGAATATCATTGATGAGCACCAACAGCAGATCGCAGCTCTGATTGATCGTCTTGGCAAACAGCTGCTTGTCGGCCTCGTCTAAGTCCTTCTCCGAGGCCAGCAGGTTCGAGAAGCCTACGATAGAGTTCAGCGGCGTACGTATCTCATGGCTCATGTTCGCCAAGAACTTTTGCTCATATCCCCTCATGAGGATAAGCTCTTTTTCCCGTTTCTTCATGTCATTGATATTGATAAGTATACCACTCACGTCTTTGCCTCCCTCCGCATTATCTAACGCAGGCATGGCGCTAAAGCGGAATTCCCACCATTCATAATCAGATCCGGCGAAGCGGGCACGGCATTGGAATACCTCCTTGTCCGCCTTCCATAAGGATTGCCAAAGTAATTTGAAAGCAGTGAGATCATCGGGATGTATCAGCCTCCACATCTCTTCCAACTCGATCCGTGATGACTGGTCACCGACAGGATACTCGAAAAAGAACTCCTCGTCCTTAAACTCCCAGATGTATATGCCTCCACACTGTATGGCCAAATCCAAGAAGAAATTCTTTTGAGACAGACGGGAGAAGATCATCTTGACTTGCCTCTTCTCCCGCCCATACAAGCATAAGACACCGATTAAAAATACGATAGTAGCTACCTCAAAAACAGGCCTCAGCCTATAATACTCAAATAAGGGAGTATGCTTAGGTAGCAAGTACAACCCCGTAAGCAAGGTTGCTAAAACTAAAAATATATAAAGTAGGTGTTTCATGGTTCTTTAAGTTTACGAGTACCTGCGGGACTCTGGTGGTAAATGGTTTTATTTCACTCCGCTCATTAACACTATTGTTTTTTTCTTAAGACTATTATTGATTTTCACCAGCTATTTAATAAATATTATTATCTTTGATCTCATAATCAACCAGAGTCCCGCAGGGACAACGCCTACACCTCTTCCACGATTATTTATCTACCCGGCATCTTCCTTACTCGTATCCGTACGGCTACATTCTTGTATCTACGTATCTGCATCCGTGTATCCGTACGGATACGAAGATGCAGATACGTAGATACAAGGACGCAGATACGTAAGTGCAAGAACGTAACCGTACGGGTACCCGCTTGTATCCGGGCAACAAAAAGCCGGTATCTGGGCGGGTACATGTAAGTACCTGCCCGGATACCGGCCCGCAGCTATCATCCTAGCCTATATCTCGTCCGGAGATTCCGAGTCGGAGCCGCCCGAGCCACCCGGTCGTCCTTCCGCCAGCTTGTCCACCCAAGCGAAAGTAGCCTTCTGAAGATCCGTCTTGAAAGCCTCGTCAGGCTGGAAGTTAAGGTTCACACTTTTGATATTCTTGGCGTTGACCTCCTCCTTGGTAGGTACCCCCAAACTGGAAAGCGTAACGCTGAAACTACCCCAGTTACCCAGTTTCACGCTCTCTCCTCCCAGCAGCCTGCGAAGCAAGATCTTACGAAGCTGGCGGATGGCCATCATCGCCTCGGAAGGATTCAACGTAGTCTCGTCGGCGAGTTCCATCGCTACCTCGGTCTCGTCCGCTTGGGCGGTAGTTACTTGAGTTACATACCATTTCTTAGGCGCTTCCTTGTCCAAAGGGTTTATTCGTTGCACGGGTTTTACTAGTATTGCCATGATAAATAGATTTATAGGTCTCTCTTGGATGGAGGCCCTGATTATTAAATCTTCAAAGATAACAATAGAGTTCCACTCTCACAAGTTAAAACCGGATTACTATTCGCACTTTCTTGAAAAAACTATTTGTAAGCAAAACCTAGCCAACTCATAATAATTTGTTACTTTTGCGGTGGTTTTAAATAGGAACAACATAATTAATAAACATACCTATGGCAAAGATTACAAAAGAGGAGGCCCTTCGGTACCATGCCGAGGGCAAACCGGGTAAGATCGAGGTTATCCCGACAAAGCCTCATAGCACGCAAACGGATTTATCCCTGGCTTATTCGCCGGGCGTAGCCGAGCCGTGTCTGGAGATCGAGAAGAATCCGCTGGACGCGTACGAATATACGGCGAAAGGTAATTTGGTAGCCGTAATCTCCAACGGTACCGCCGTACTCGGGCTGGGCGATATCGGTCCCTTGGCCGGTAAGCCGGTGATGGAAGGCAAGGGATTGCTATTCAAGATATTCGCAGGCATCGACGTATTCGATATCGAGGTGAACGAGAAAGATCCGGAGAAGTTTATCCAGACCGTGAAGGCGATCTCGCCCACGTTCGGAGGAATCAACTTGGAGGATATCAAGGCACCGGAGTGTTTCGAGATCGAGACTCGCCTGAAGAACGAGCTGGATATCCCCGTCATGCACGACGACCAGCATGGTACGGCAATCATCTCCGGCGCCGGGCTGATCAACGCCTTGGAGATCGCCGGCAAGAAGATCGAGGACGTGAAGATCGTGGTGAACGGCGCCGGAGCCGCCTCCATCTCATGTACGAAACTGTACGTGATGCTGGGAGCGCGCAAGGAGAATATCGTCATGTGCGACAGCAAGGGCGTCATCTCTACCAGCCGCCCGGACTTGAACGCCGCCAAGCGGGAGTTCGCTACCGACCGTCCGATCAAGACCTTGCAGGAGGCCGTGGTGGGAGCCGACGTATTCTTGGGCCTCTCCGTGGCGAACGTATTGACCAAGGAGATGGTACGTAGCATGAACGCCGACCCGATCGTATTCGCCTTGGCGAACCCGAACCCGGAGATCTCCTACGCCGATGCGATGGCCTCGCGGGACGATATCATCTTCGCTACCGGACGTTCCGACTATCCGAACCAGATCAACAACGTGCTGGGATTCCCTTATATCTTCCGCGGCGCCTTGGATACGCACGCCAAGGCGATCAACGAGGAGATGAAGCGGGCCGCCGTCTACGCCATCGCCGACCTTGCCAAGGAGCCGGTTCCCGACGTGGTGAACGCCGCCTATAAGCTGAAACGAACCACTTTCGGACGCGACTATATCCTTCCGAAAGCGCTCGATCCCCGCTTGCTGACCCGTGTATCTTGCGCCGTGGCGAAAGCCGCTATCGACTCGGGCGTGTCTCGCAAGACGATCACCGACTGGGAGGGCTACGCCAACCATTTGCGTGAGATGATGGGGTACGATAATAAACTCTTGCGCTCGTTCACCGATATGGCGAAAGCGAACCCGAAACGGGTGGTATTCGCGGAGGCGAACCACGTGAATATGCTGAAAGCCGCCGCCGAGGCGAAAGCGGAAGGTATCTGTTTCCCGATCTTGCTGGGTAACGAGGAGCGTCTGGCCAAGATCGCCGCCGAGGAGAATATCAGTCTGGACGGTATCGAGATCGTCAACCTCCGCCACGACCGTGAGACGGAACGCCGCCACCGCTACGCCCGTATCCTTACCGACAAGAAGGCGCGCGAGGGCGTGACCTACTCGGAGGCTTGCGAGAAAATGGTAGACCGTAACGCCTTTGGTATGATGATGGTGGCTACCGGCGACGCTGACGCTTTCGTGACGGGTGTATACAGCCGCTACTCGGAGGTTACCAAGATGGCGGAGCAGATCATCGGCATCCGCCCGAGTTACAAGCATTTCGGTGCCTTGAACATCCTGACGTGCAAGAAGGGTACGTTCTTTATGGCCGATACGTTGATCAACCGTCATCCGTCGGCCGAGGTATTGATCGATATCGCCCGCCTGACGCACGACGCCGTGAAGTTCTTCGCTCACGAGCCGGTTATGGCGATGTTGTCTTACTCGAACTTCGGTTCCGACAAGCAGGGCAGTCCGCTGAAAGTACACGAGGCGATCGACTTCTTGCATAAGACATACCCAGACATGGTAGTAGACGGAGAGATGCAAGTAAACTTCGCCCTCGACAAGAAGCTGCGCGACGATATGTACCCGTTCAACAAGCTGAAAGGACAAGACGTGAATACCTTGATCTTCCCGAACCTAAGCTCCGCCAACAGCGCATATAAGCTATTGGATACGCTGGGTATCACCGAGACGATCGGCCCGATCCAGATGGGATTGAACAAACCGATCCACTTCACCGACGTAGAAAGCTCTACCCGTGATATCGTGAACCTGACTACCGTAGCTGTCGTAGACGCTATCGTTCAGGAGCAGATCGAGAAAGAAAATAGATAAGTTTTGACGCAGATGACACGGATAACACGGATAAGAATAAAATAAATCCGTGTCATCTGCGTCATCTGCGTCTAAAAGATAGACCACCAAGAGTTTTGACACAGGGTCATGTCAATTTAGATAGCTTTCGATATTCGCTATTACCTTTTGCGACAATCGCTCCATACATTGCTCCGAGTGGCCGGAGACTTTCGGGGTATATATGACATTATCGAATTGCGTCAAGGTATCCGCGTAGTTCCCGATACCCACCTCATCGCATAAGAAGAAATTCCGCTTATGGGCGCTAAGCCAACGTTGTAAATCCGGGACACGGAAAGTAGGCCCTACCGACGTATTGATCAATATCTTCAGATTACCGAACAAACGAAACTCACCCGCCCCCAGAAGAATCGTATTACGAGGTAAGCAAGTACATAAAATATCCACCTCCGGCAGCAACTCCCGCAAAGGCAGGTAAGCGATACCGGCGGCCTCGGCATCCGGCTTACGGGTACGGCTGAAATAATAAACCTCAGCCCCCAAGAAACGAAGAGCGTCAGCGATCATTCTCCCGGTGCGACCCAATCCCACGATGCCTACTTTTTGCCCGCCCAGCTCATACGCCTTATGTTTCCACTGTTTCCCGCCAAAACCATGCAACAAACGGACCAGCTCGCTAATGACATACTCCACGACTCCCTCATCGCCATAGTCGCGGATGCCCAAGACCGTTATCCCCCGCTCACGTGCGGCGGCGATATCCACATTCGCACTAGACTCGCTATAGAGGGTACAGCACATCCCGATGTATTTGATATTCGGGCAAGCCTCGATCACGTTCCTCCGGATCTGTGTATTATAAGAGACGAGCACACAATCTGCGTCCCCGATCCGGTTCACGGTCTCCTCATCCGTTTCCGGAATGCCGGTATAAAAAACAACCTCTTTTCCAAGCTCCTTCAAACGTTCCACTCCCCATGTATTCAACCCGGTAGAATCTACCACTACTATTTTCTCAAACATATCTCACATTATTAATTACCATCTTCAATTAATTATCCCTCTCACAAAGCTATAAATAAAATAGCCGCAAAGGGTAACCTTCAGCACGACACTCAATAAAAAACCCGCGAACGCCCCAAAACCAGCCTTCAACGCATCCCCAGACGCCTTGCCTCCCAAAAGTTCCCCCACGAAAGCCCCCACGAAAGGACCCAGCAAGATCCCCCAAGGCGGAAACACGAATATGCCGGCCACGGTTCCCACGGCACATCCCCAATTTCCCCACTTGGACCCTCCGCTATACTTAGTCCCCAGCATGGGCGTAACATAGTCCATCGCCTGTGCCAACACGACCAGCAATCCCCACACGACCAACTCCGTAACCGTGAATTCCGCATAGCCTGTAAAATGCAGCAGCCACAAAGCCAAATACGCCACCGGCGGCCCCGGCAAGACCGGCAAAAAACCCCCCGCCAATCCCACCAACAAACAGATAACGCCTAGTATAACCAATAAGATATCCATACATTTCAGTTTTTAGGATATATAAATAGACAAAGATACAAACATTTCCCACCCTTAACTGTTTTGCTAAAAGCTAAATCTAAACATATATATTTATGCACAAACATTTACGCCTGACATGTTATGCTTTGTTGTGCTTGCTGGTACCGATCGGGGTAATGGCGCAGACAGAGCATACGTATTTAGACCGTGCCCTACCCGGGTCATGGTCTGAGGAAGGGAGTGATTTCCAGCAGACACTTCCCGTAGAAGATAATTGGTGGAGAAATTTTAAGGACCCGTTACTGGACTCGCTGATAGAAGTAGCCGTGAAACAAAACTATTCCGTGCGAATGGCGATGGACAGGATCGCCATGGCGAAAGCCAACCTGCGGTCGGCACAAGGAAGCTACTCGCCCACCCTAGGGCTTTCCGCTGGATGGACACGGCAACAAAGTAGCGGCAATATCAATCAGGTACCCAAGGCGATCACCCAATATTCCAGCGCTACCGTAGATATGAACTGGGAGGTGGACGTATTCGGGAGTATCCGGAACCGGGTGAAAGCGGAGAAAGAGAATTTCGCCGCCTCGAAAGAGGAATACAACGCCGCCATGGTCTCCCTTTGCGCTCAAGTAGCCTCCTCCTATATCAATATGAGGGAACTGCAACAAGAGGTAAAGGTAGCGCAACAGAACTGCCGCTCCCAACAGACCGTCGTACAGATCACCCAGAAACGGTATGAGACCGGGCTAGTCTCCAAACTGGATGTAGCGCAGGCGCAATCCGTATACTACAGCACGAAAGCCTCCCTACCGATGCTGGAGGCCGGTATCATCCAATATGCGAACTCCTTGGCGATCTTGCTAGGCCTGTACCCTTCCGATCTGCAAAAGATCATGGAGACAGAGGCCTCCTTGCCGGAATATATCGAGCCGGTCGGTGTAGGGCTACCGGCAAACCTGTTGCTACGCCGTCCGGATGTACGTGCGGCAGAACGGCAGGTCAATGCGCTTGCCGCCTCGCTCGGGGCCTCTAAGTCCGATTGGTGGCCGAAAGTATTCGTGAAAGGTTCGATCGGTTTCGCCTCCCACGACTTCGACAAGCTGGCGAATCATAATAGCTTGACCTATGAGATCGCCCCTACCCTTACGTGGAACTTCTTCCAAGGCACCCAGAAGATACAGGCTACCCGGTTGGCGAAAGCCCAGTTGGACGAGTCGATCCGGCAATTCAACCAGACCGTGCTTACCTCCGTACAGGAAGTGGATAACGCCATGAGCTCGTACAAGAACTCGATCAAGCAGATCGTAGCCCTCCGGGAAGTGGTAAACCAAGGAAAACAGACCTTGGATCTTTCCCTTGACCTCTATAAGCAGGGCCTTACGCCTTTCCAAAACGTACTGGACGCGCAACGCTCCCTCCTCACCTACCAGAACCAATTGACACAGGCTCAAGGTAGCTCACTACTGAACTTGATACAGCTTTATCAGTCATTGGGCGGAGGATGGAATCCTATGTAGGCCGTTCGATCCGATCGAACAAAAGCCCACTCAAACAATTAATATAAATAATCATTAAAGACAAAAGATATGAAGACATTTGTTTACATAGGGATTATCGGAGCCTCCGCCTTATTACTGGCGTCTTGCAAGGGGAAAAGCAAGCCGATGGAAACGCCCGTGCCCTCCATAAGCGTATCCACTCCGATCGTGAGGGACATTACCTTGACGAAAGAATACCCCGGATACCTTAGTTCACAACTGAAAGTAGACTTGGTAGCCCGTGTCAACGGATACTTGCGTACCTCTTACCTCAAGGCCGGAAGCCGGGTGAAGAAGGGCGATCTTATCTTCGTGATCGAACCGGACACCTATCAAGATAACGTCACCCAAGCCGAGGCTTCCGTAAAGACCTCCAAAGCCCAGCTGGAATATGCACGCAGTAACTACGAGCGTATGAAGGAGGCGGCTAAGAGCGGCGCCGTAAGCCAGATACAAGTGATCCAAGCGGAGGCTACCGTATCGGAGTCTGAGGCTGCCGTGAAGAATGCCGAGGCGGAGTTGAATACCGCACGGACCAACTTGAGCTATTGCTATATCCGTGCGCCTTTCGACGGTGCGGTTACCCGGGCCAGCTACGATATAGGTAATTACATCAACGGAGCCGTCCAGCCGGTTACCTTGGCCACCTTATACAAGGACGACTTGATGTTCGCCAATTTCAATATCGAGGATAACCAGTTCATGAAGATGATGCTGGAAGCCGCCCGCAACGATAGCACCGTGAAGCTTCCGACCGAGATCCTCGTCAGCATAGGCAAGGATGGCGGCAATGCGTATACGGGCCGGCTGGATTATCTATCCCCAAATATCGACCTATCGACCGGTACCCTGAACGTACGTGCCAATCTGGATAACCCGAAGCATGTATTGAAGAGTGGCTTATATGTCACCATCACCCTGCCGTATGCCGAGCAGCCGAATGCGGTCTTGGTTCGCGACGCCTCGATCGGTACCGACCAATTAGGGAAGTACCTTTATATCGTGAACGACTCCAATGTCGTACGATACCGTCCTATCGAGGTGGGCCAATTGGTAGACGATACGCTTCGCCAAGTGACCGCCGGTATCAGCCCCAAAGACTCCTATGTCACCTCCGCCCTGCTTAAGGTACGAGATGGCATGACTATCAAACCTATAAAATAAGCAAGCTATGGTAAAGTTCTTTATTAACAGACCGATATTCGCCACCGTACTTGCTCTGATCATCGTCGTGGCGGGTTTGGTCACCCTCAATATATTACCGATCGCCCAGTATCCGGAGATCACGCCGCCTACCGTACAGGTATCCGCCGTTTATCCCGGGGCGGACGCACAGACGGTAGCGCAAACCGTAGGTTTACCGATCGAGCAACAGGTAAACGGCGTGGACGGTATGCTTTACATGAGTTCAAACTCCTCCAGTTCGGGGGCTTACTCCCTGACGATCACCTTCGCCGTGGGAACGGATATCGACATGGCGACCGTCATGGTGCAAAACCGAGTGAGTATCGCCCAAAGTAGCTTGCCGGAACCCGTGATCGTACAAGGTATCACCACCCGCAAGCAATCCTCCAATATCGTGATGATGCTTACCCTAAGTTCCAAGGATTCCATTTACGACGGGTTGTATTTAAGTAATTACGCCACCTTAAATATGATAGACCAGCTAACCCGCCTGCCGGGTGTAGGCTCGGTACAGGTAATGGGAGCCGGAAACTATAGCATGCGTATCTGGCTAGACCCGGAGGCGATGCGTATCCGTAACTTGACGCCGGACATGGTCTATCAAGCCATATCCACGCAAAACGCCCAAGTATCCGCCGGTTACGTAGGCCAACCGATTCTACGGGCGGATAACCCCTATCAATATACCTTGACCGTGAAAGGACGGTTGACGACACCGGATGAGTTCGGCAATATTGTCCTTAAGACCGGACAAGGTGGCAAGATCCTGCGATTGAAGGATATCGCCCGCATAGAGTTGGGCAGCTCCTCTTACAACGTGGTCTCTAAATTAAGCGGACAGCCGACGGCTGCGATAGCGATCTACCAGCTGCCGGGCTCCAACTCCTTGGATGTATCGAAGGTGGTAAAGGCCAAGATGAAAGAATTAGGCAGTTCCTTACCCGAAGGCGTGGAATACAAAGTGACCTTGGATACGACAGAGGTGATCGACGCCTCCATCCATGAGGTGCTTATCACGTTCTTGGAGACAACCTTGCTGGTGGTCTTGGTTATCTTCTTATTCTTACAGAATTTCCGGGCGGTAGTCATCCCGTTCATTACGATTCCGGTCTCATTGATCGGTACGCTGGCGGTCATGGCGGCTTTAGGCTTCTCCATTAATACGTTGACCTTATTCGGCTTGATTCTGGCGATAGCGGTGGTGGTAGACGACGCCATCGTGGTGGTAGAGAACTCCACCCGGCTCCTCGATACCGGAAAATATACGGCCCACGAGGCGGTATCGAAGGCCATGGATGAGATCGTAGGGCCTATCGTGGGCGTGGTATTGGTATTATTGGCGGTATTTATCCCGACAACGTTTATCAGCGGTATCTCCGGGCAGCTCTATAAGCAATTCGCCTTGACAATCGCCGCCGCTACCGTATTAAGCGGATTTAACTCGCTTACGCTTACGCCCTCGCTTTGCGCCCTTTTCTTGGAGAAGAATACGGAAGAACCAAAATTCTTCCTCTTCAAAGGATTCAATAAGGTATACGGAAAGACTCAGAAGATGTACGACTCGATCGTGGAGCGGATGCTGAAACGACCGGGAGCGGCGATGATCGTTTACGGTATCATCACGGCGGTAGCGGTTATCTTGTTTATGCGTTGGCCGACAACCTTTATACCCGAAGAGGATGACGGCTATTTCCTAATCGTATCCCAATTACCCCCGGCGGCGAGCTTGAACCGGACGGAGGCGGTCACCAAGCAGATCGACGAGATCCTAAAGACATACCCCGAGGTGAAATCATTCATCAGCGTTAGCGGATTCTCCGTGATGGGTGGAGGGGAGCAATCCAATACGGCCACCTTCTTCGTGATCCTAAAGAACTGGAACGAACGTAAAGGTAAGGAGCATACGGCAGAGGCCGTGACCAACCGTTTCAACCGGGAGGCATCGGCTATCCAAGAAGCGCAGGTATTCGGTATGGTACCGCCAGCTATCCCGGGGTTGGGCGCTTCGGGCGGCTTGCAACTGCAATTGGAGGATCGTAAGAACCTAGGTCCGACGGAGATGCAGCATGCCGTGGAGACATTGCTGGCCAGCTACCGCTCGAAACCGCAATTGCTGAACCTTTCTTGTATGTATCAGGCCAATACCCCGCAGTATCTACTGAAGATAGACCGGGATAAGGTGCAGATGCTCGGTCTTCAGTTGAATCAAGTATTCTCCACGCTCAGCTATTATATGGGAGCGGCGTACGTGAACGATTTCGTGGAGTTCGGACGTATTTACCAAGTTAAGATCGAGGCGAACGGAGAGGCGCAGAAAGTGATCGATGATGTACTCCGTTTGAGTCTGGCGAATAGTAAAGGAGAGATGGTACCCTTCTCCTCTTTTATCGAATTAGACGAGCAATTGGGATTAGACCAGATCAACCTATATAATATGTATTCATCGGCGGCTATTACTTGTATCGCCAACCCGAAATATAGTTCCGGAGAAGCGATCCTAGCGATGGAGGAGCTGATACAGGAACAATTAGGTGATAATTTTGGATATGAATGGACCTCGGTCGCTTATCAAGAGACGAAAGCAGGATCTACGACGGTGATTATTTTCGCCATGGCGTTGCTAGTCGCTTTCTTGGTTCTCTCGGCTCAATATGAGAGCTGGACAAGTCCGTTGGCGGCTATCATGGGTTTGCCGATCGCCTTGTTGGGAGCTATTATCGGCTGCTGGGTGATGGGGGTTCCGGTAAGCGTATATACCCAGATCGGTATTATCTTATTGATCGCCTTGTCCGCCAAGAATGGTATCTTGATCGTAGAGTTCGCCCGGGATTTCCGAAAGGAAGGTAATCCGATACGGGATTCCGCCTTGGAAGCCGGACACGTTCGTTTACGTCCGATCCTGATGACCTCGTTCGCCTTTGTATTGGGTGTCATGCCTTTGCTTTTCGCTACCGGAGCGGGAGCGGCCAGCCGTATATCCTTAGGTGCGGCGGTAGTATTCGGTATGGCTATCAATACGATATTCGCCACGATGTTCATCCCTAACTTCTATGAACTGATGCAGACCATCCAAGAGAAATGGCTGAATAAAGGAAAGAAGACGGATGTTACGCCTAAACAATAGAAAGTTTCCAATCCTCTAATGAGGCAAAAAGAGAATAGCCATGGGTTTAGCCATGGCTATTCTTTTTTACTCCCTTCGGATACATTATTATATATTCTATGATTGGAATTAGGCGATTCCCAACAACTCTACCTCAAATATTAATGTGGAGAAAGCAGGGATCGGACCCGAGGCACGATTACCATAACCAAAATTGTAAGGGATATAGATTATCCATCTATCCCCTACCCGCATTTCTTGAAGAGCCAATTGCCAGCCTTCAATCACTTGGTTCAAGCGAAAGGCTTCCGGGCAACCCCGTTTCCATGAGTTATCAAATTCCCTTCCGTTAATCAACGTTCCTTTATAATGTACGGAAACTACGCTTTCCCGATTAGGAGAGACTTTGCCTGTACCCGCTTGTATTACCTTATATAATATACCACACGGTAATGTCCGGATTCCCTCTTCCGAAGCGATCTCGTCCAAATACAATAGATTCTTCTCTTTGTACTCCTCTTTTCTACTCATATATATTACATTATCTTACATTTAGCTCCGCAAATGTAGCAAATAGAAATAGAAACGCAATGGCATGGTAACACAATAGACATGCCAAACGTTCAAATACTATCATTATATGAATCTGATTCCCGCTTTTTTTATCATAGATCAAGAAAACATAGGAATCCGCAAAAAACATGCTATAAAACATACCACGTATGGAATAACGCCGTATATTTGTGTCGTAAAACATAATTGTAAAGCAAATATGGTAAAGAGATTGTTTAAACGTTACATCGATTTGCTAGGGTTTCAACCTTGGACAATTTGGGTTTACCGCATGTGGTAAACCTCACGATGAAAAAGAGGAAGGTTTAGGTTAAGGTTATCAGAAGTCCGGGATTAGGTTAGTAATAGGTTAAAAGGTTAAAGGTTTAGGTTTTCAATTCATTCGTTACTCGGACTTCAAAAGTTATGTGAGATTTAGAACGTGTCGAAAGGCACAGATTTATTAATTAAAAAGAAAATGAGCTATGAAAAGTTTTATTAGACATTTTTTGGATAGCTGCTTGAGATCACTCGCTGCTATCGGTCAGTCGGAGTTAACGAAATGGGGTTACAATAAATAAGTAACACCCCATTTTACCGGGAAGGTGAACATTTGATTTTTTCAAACCATACCGCGGTTGCTTGGCATCTTACCAGACAACCGCTTTTTTGTATCCATACCTTTTAAACAAGGTATCTTAGTTTCATAGAGAAAGTATCCTAAGTTCATTGGCGAAGTATCTTAGGTGTATGGGGCGATGAAACTAAGATACTTTTATAACTCATGCGCCTATCCCCACTGAGTTTCTACTACCCGTCTATATATTTATAGATATTAACTATTTGACAACTGTCTAACAACATCTTATTTTTGTTAGGAAGTTAAAAACAATTGTTGTTTCTAAACAGTTTTATTTAAAGATTACTTTATCTAAAATTCTTTATTGCGACATAAAAACTAAAGTTATGGAAGACAAAAAACTAACTGCCGCCAACGGGCGCCCTGTTGCGGACAATCAGAACGTACAAACAGTGGGGCCACGTGGCCCGATGGTATTACAAGACCCTTGGTTCATTGAGAAGCTAGCGCACTTCGACCGTGAAGTGATCCCAGAAAGACGCATGCACGCCAAAGGTTCCGGCGCATTCGGTACCTTTACCGTTACACATGATATCACAAAGTATACGAAAGCGGCTATTTTCAGCGAGGTAGGCAAGAAAACTGACTGCTTTGTCCGTTTCTCCACCGTAGCCGGAGAGCGCGGAGCAGCCGACGCAGAGCGTGATATCCGTGGATTCGCCATGAAATTCTACACAGAGGAGGGTAACTGGGACTTGGTAGGCAACAACACCCCCGTATTCTTCTTGCGTGATCCCCTAAAGTTCCCGGACTTGAATCATGCGGTCAAACGTGACCCGAAAACGAATCTACGAAGCGAGGATAACAACTGGGATTTCTGGACTTTGCTTCCCGAGGCCCTGCATCAAGTAACGATTACGATGAGTTCTCGCGGCATTCCTTACTCTTATCGACATATGCATGGTTTCGGTAGCCATACGTACAGTTTTATCAACAATAAGAACGAACGTATCTGGGTGAAGTTCCATCTCAGAACCCTGCAAGGTATCAAGAACTTGAGTGACGAGGAAGCGGCTGCGATCATCGCCAAGGATCGTGAATCCCATCAGCGTGATTTGTTCGAGAGTATCGAGCGTGGGGACTTCCCGAAATGGAAATTCCAGATCCAATTGATGACTGAGGAGCAGGCCGAGACCTATCCGATCAACCCGTTCGACCTCACGAAAGTATGGCCGCATAAGGACTTCCCGTTAATGGATGTCGGTATCCTCGAGTTGAACCGTAATCCGGAGAATTATTTCCAAGACGTGGAGCAAGCCGCATTCAACCCGATGAATACTGTCGAAGGTATCGGCTTCTCCCCAGACAAGATGTTACAAGGTCGTCTATTCTCTTATGGCGACGCCCAGCGTTACCGCCTTGGCGTGAACCTAGAGCAGATCCCGGTGAACAAGCCCCGCTGTCCGTTCCATGCCTATCACCGTGACGGAGCGATGCGTGTAGACGGAAACTATGGAGCCGCAAAGGGTTACGAACCTAACAGCTTCGGCGAATGGAAAGACTCTCCCGAGAAGAAGGAACCGCCTTTGAAAGTACACGGGGATGTTTATAATTACAACGAGCGTGAGTATGATGATGATTATTACAGCCAACCGGGTGCCTTATTCCGTTTGATGCCGCCGGGAGAGCAACAGTTGTTATTCGGAAATACCGCCCGTGCGATGGGTAACGCCCAACTGTTCATCAAGCAACGCCACGTACGCAATTGCTACAAGGCAGACCCTGCTTACGGTAAGGGAGTAGCTGAAGCTCTAGGAATCAGCTTGGAAGAGGCCTTGAAAGAAGACCGATAAAGTAGTAAGGCTACGATAGAAAGCGATAAAAGAGGGATAACCCCAGTAATCCTATGGATGAACAGGTTATCTCATTCTTTTTTAGTAGGATAAGAGAGGATATGCCATGAGACCCCGATACTGATAAGCCCTAACAAAGCTTTCACCCACCAATAGCCGACTAGCAAAAGGGAAGTAATGATCGTAGATAGCCACATGATAGCGATCGTGATAATCTTGGAACGCAAAGGAATAGCCTTATCTTCCACAAAGCCCTTAATATGCGGCCCGAAATAACGATTGCTCATCACCCGGTTATAAAGTCTCTCCGAGCTACGGACATAAAACCAACAAGTCAGTAACCAAAAAGGAGTGGTCGGGAGCAAAGGGACAAAGATGCCGATCGCTCCCAATATGAGAAAAAACGTTCCTAACGTAATGTATATGATACGTCTCGTCCCGTTCATCAGCCAACCGTATATTCTGCGATTTGCTTGAAACCGTTCAAGAAGTCCGTTATATTCATCCGTTTCTTTCCGGCAAGTTGCAAGGAATGCAATCGAAGGAAACCATCCTTCACGGCCACATCGATATACGATTTATGATCTGTATGGATAGAACCTACCGGGAAGTTATGCGTTGCCGGACGCTTCTTCGTCTGGTAAACCTTCAAGACCATACGTTTGCCATCCGCTGAGATCAATTCCGTCCAAGCGGCAGGATAAGGAGAAAGCCCACGGACGAAATCATAGATCTTCTTCACCGGTTGGTTCCAGTCGATATGACAGGTATCTTTGAAGATCTTCGGGGCCGGACGCAACTCGGCGGCATCCTTATAGAACTCCTCTTGAGGGATAGCGTCTGTTTTTCCATCCAACAGTAAGTCCACGGTCTCGGTAACCAACCCCGCCCCCATCGCCATCAAGGCATCGTGAACGGTTTCTACATCGTCGGTATCAGCGATCGGCAGATGTTTCTGACGGATGATCTTACCCGTATCAATCTCATGCGTAAGAAAGAAAGTAGTCACGCCGGTCTCCGTATCACCATTGATAACCGCCCAGTTGATCGGAGCGGCGCCCCGGTATTGCGGAAGCAAGGAGGCATGCAGATTAAAAGTTCCCAGACGGGGCATATTCCAGACCACCTCCGGCAGCATACGAAACGCCACCACGATCTGCAAATCCGCCTGCAAGGCACGCAGTTCCTCTAAAAATGCCTCGTCCTTCAATTTCTCTGGCTGCAAGACCGGAAGACCCACCGATACGGCATATTGCTTCACAGCGCTCGGCTGAAGCACGCTACCATGACGGCCCATTGGCTTATCCGGCATCGTAATGACACCTACCACATTATATCCACCTTCTACCAAGGCACGCAGGCTCTCCACGGCGAAATCGGGAGTGCCCATATATACGATTCGTAAATCCTCTTTCTTCATATACAATAAATTGGATCTGTTTTTAACAAGTTAGTCCCCGGAAAAGTTATCGACCAATACCTCCCGATAGGAATTAAATATCTTCGATTTCGACATAAAGCCGATATAATGGCCATTCTCATCGACCACCGGAAGATTCCACGCTTTCGTATCATCAAACGTCTGCATGATCTGATCCATCGGCGTGTTGATTACGATCTTGGCCGGGGCGGAAACCATGAACTTCGATACATGGAAACGATTATACAACTCCGGACGGAACATGATATTCCGGATATTATCCAGCAAGACGATACCCAGCAACACGCCCCGCTCGTCCACGACAGGAAAGGTGTTACGTCCGCTTCGAGAAATGACCTTTACCATATCGCCCAACGTCATCTCCGGAGACACCATCTGGAAATCTTTCTCGATCACGCTATCCGCCCGTAGCAAGGTAAGCACCGCCCTATCCTTATGGTGCGTCAGCAACTCGCCTTTCTGTGCCAAACGCATGGAGTAGATACTATGAGGCTCAAACATAAGGATCGTGATATAGGAACTGATCGAGACGATCATCAAGGGGAGGAACAAATCATACCCACCCGTCAGCTCGGCGATCAAGAAAACACCGGTCAAAGGAGCGTGCATCACCCCGGACATAATGCCCGCCATACCCAGCAAAGCGAAATTCTTCTCTGAGATATACATCGTGAACGGGAAATAATTAGACGTATGCGCAAAGATAAAACCGGCGATACAGCCCAGATACAAACTAGGAGCGAAGATACCACCGCAACCCCCTCCGGCATTCGTGGCGCTGGAAGCGAATACCTTCGTAAGCAAGATCAAGGTCAAGAAGATCAAGACCCCGAAATACGTATCGTTCAGATCGTAAAACAAACTCTTGTCCATGATATGCGAGAACTGCCCGTTCAGCAACGAGCCGATCGTATCATAGCCCTCACCATATAGTGGGGGGAACAGGAATATCAAGATACTCAGCATCACGCCGCCCAACATGAACTTCTTCCAATACGTACCCAACTTCCGGTACATCCCTTCCACCTTGTTCATCACACGGGTAAAATAAAGGGATACCAATCCGCAAAAAACACCCAGCAAGAGCACGTAAGGAATACGCTCGATCTCGAATGCCTCGGTCTGAGAAAACTTAAACATGGCCTCGGTACCGGTAAAGATATAAGACATCGTAGCCGCCGTCACCGACGAGATCAGCAAAGGAAGCACGGAAGTCATCGTAAGGTCCAGCATCAATACCTCGATCACGAACACCAACCCGGCGATAGGCGCCTTGAAGATACCGGCGATCGCTCCGGCGGCACCACATCCCACGAGCAACATCAACGTCTTCTGCTCCATCCTGAACACCCGTCCCAGATTAGAACCGATAGCCGCCCCTGTCAATACGATAGGAGCCTCCGCCCCGACCGATCCACCAAAGCCGATCGTCACGGAACTGGCTACGATAGACGTCCATGTATTATGCGGCTTGATACGGCTCTTTCGTTGCGAGATGGCATACAAGATCTTCGTCACCCCATGGCCGATATCGTCACGCACGATATATTTCACGAACAAGCCGGCCAACAAGATACCGATCACCGGATAAAGCAAATAGAGATAGTTCACGCCATCAGCACTGAAATTACCCGTCAATACATGTTGTATGAAATGGATCAATTGTTTCAATATGATAGCGGCCGCAGCTGTGCAAATTCCCACGATAAAGCTGATAATAAGGATAAAATGCTTCTCCTTGATGCGCTTTTCCCGCCATAACAACAATTTATAGAATAACCCTTCGTTAGCCATTTTAAATACCTTTACCTGTAAACACTGTTTTAACTGTATAAATGAGAATCGTTATGTCCAGAATCAAGGACATATTCTCATAGTATAATATATCATATTCCAAGCGCTCGATCATCTCATCCACACTGCCGGCATATCCATATTTCACCATACCCAACGAGGTGATTCCCGGACGTACGTTATGCAGCAGATAGTAGAAGGGGGCTTTCCTCACGATCCGCTCGATGAAATATTTACGTTCCGGACGGGGGCCAACTAGCGACATATCCCCTTTCAGCACGTTCCAGAACTGCGGTAACTCGTCCAAGCGGTATTTCCGCATCACCCGTCCGAAGGGAGTGATACGGGAATCGTCCTCGGAAGAGAGCAACGGACCTTCTTCCTCGGCGTTCGTATACATCGTACGAAACTTATAGATCATGAAAGGCTCGCCCATGTATCCGATCCGTTCCTGACTGAAAAACACCGGGCCGGGGGAATCCCGCTTCACCCGCCAAGCGATATACAGGAACAAGGGAGATAAGAGCACCAAGAAAATCAGAGATAACATCTTATCCATAAAGAGCTTTACATTCTGCTCGATGGGCAAGAAGTTGTTATCCGTCACGTCCACCAGCGGAACGCCCTTTATCGCCTTGATCTTTACTTGCGATAATGAACTGGATTTATCCGCCAATATCTTGATCGGCCGTTTATAGCAATATAACGAATACAGGATATCCATCAAACGGCTATTATCCACCGTCTCCAAGGCGACAACCAGCTCATCCACCTTTTTCTCCTCTACAATCACCGGCAAAGATTCCAGCCTACCGATCACACGATCTCCGGCGACCCCGCCTTTTTTCTCCGTACCATCGGAGACAAAACCGACGATATTATAACCCAACCCATACAGGTCGTCGGCAATACACGCCGCCTTCTTCCCCGCCCCAATCATCAATACGTTCAACGCCCATTCCCTGCACTTTATCTTCCGTAACCCGGCCTGCGTAATCAATAACCGGGGAATATACGTCAAGACAAACTGTAATCCCCATAAAGAGAAAAACATATCATAATACACATGATAGGAACGGGGCAAGTCATTCAGCACTAAGGCAAAAAACAAGATCACGACACCGATCGACACGCTCCCAAGGGTAGAGAACAACTCAGTAAGCCTCGACTTACCGAACGGTTTATTATAATAACCGGAAAACCAATATAATACGAACCAGAAAAACGGGATCAATAGCTGCCCCTTCAACGAGGGGATATGCAGCAAAAAGGCCCCGACGGTATCAAACCCTTCATACACCGCCACCTCCTCATAGCGTATCAGGTTAAATAATAACCAGACTACCGACGACGCTATAAAATCCGAGACAATATATTTTCCGGCTTGTACGCTTTTCTTCATCCTTATCTAATTACCTGCACAAGCCCACCGGCTCCTAGCTTGATAATGCCGGACGGAGCGGCCTTGCTCATATCGTCCTGACGATAACTCACGATATAATCCACACCCTCCTTGATCACCTCCGATACCTCGCTGAAATTAGCGGGAGAAGGCTCGCCGCTTACGTTGGCGGAAGTAGAGACCAAGGGTTTACGGAAGCGCTCGCACAATTTCTTGGAGAACTCCTCGTTCGTGATGCGGATACCCACGCTACCATCGGCTCCCAATAGATTTGTCGCCAAGTTCTTGGCACTTGAGTAAATGATGGTCAACGGCTTATCAGACACGCTAATCAAATCCCAAGCGATATCGGGAACATCCGACACGTACCTATCCAATTTAGCCTCGCTGTCCATCAAGACCAACATAGCCTTATTGTCTGCCCTTCGCTTTAGCTCGTACACTCTTTGTACGGCTTTTTCATTGGTAGCGTCGCAACCAATTCCCCAGATAGTGTCTGTAGGATAAAGTATTATGCCGCCTGCGGCCATTACTTCGCAAGCTTTTTTAATATCTTCCGTCATTGTATTTTATAATATTTAGGCAAATGTACGAATCATTCTCCTACTTCAAAAAAATAATAACAAAAAAACTATTTTCTTTAAGCCATACCGGATATACCATATTTAATTTCTAACTTTACGGGTTGAAATATATTGCGGAAATCTCGCCTTTGTCATACGGTAGATTAAGGATGACAAGGTATCCGTAGTATCAGGCAAGCAAAAAAGAAAAAAACAATATATAATGATTAACAAATGGAACTTTCAAACCCCATCAGAAGAAGAGTTACATAAGAGAGACCAATTGGTGGCTGAATTAGGATTCAGCCCGGTAATCTGTCTCTTGCTCGTTCAACGAGGTATCACTTCGATCGAAGAGGCGAAGAAATTCTTTAAACCCAGCTTGAACGATTTGCACGACCCGTTCCTTATGCCGGATATGGATAAGGCGGTGAGGCGCTTGAACAAAGCCTTGGGGAATAAAGAAAAGATTTTAATCTACGGCGATTACGACGTGGATGGAACGACAGCGGTATCGCTCGTCTTCAAGTATTTAAGACCTTACTCGTCTACCTTGGATTTCTATATCCCAGATCGATACGACGAGGGGTACGGTATCTCTTACAAGGGTATCGATTATGCCGCCGAGAACGGCGTGTCGCTGGTTATCTCGCTGGATTGCGGTATTAAAGCGATCGAGAAGATCGAGTACGCCAAGGAGAAAGGTATCGACTTTATTATTTGCGACCACCATATGCCGGACGCCACTTTGCCGGACGCTGTCGCCGTATTGGATGCCAAGCGCTCGGATTCTATCTATCCGTATGAGCATTTATCGGGTTGCGGAGTGGGATTCAAGTTCATGCAGGCGTTCGCCAAGAGTAATAATTTCCCGTTCTCGGATCTGGAGAAGTTGTTGGAACTGACGGCGGTCAGTATCGCCTCGGATATCGTCCCGATTACGGGAGAGAACCGCATCCTCGCCTATTACGGGCTGAAGCAATTGAACAGCAACCCCAGCCTCGGGCTGAAAGGGATCATCGATATCTGCGGATTGACCGGAAAGGAGATCACGATCAGTGATATCGTATTCAAGATCGGTCCCCGTATCAACGCTTCCGGCCGTATGATGAACGGGAAGGAGGCGGTGGAACTGCTACTGTCCAAGGATAGCGCCAGTGCCCGGGAGAAGAGCGAGAGCATCAACCAATATAATGAGGAACGCCGGGAATTGGACAAGAAGATCACCGACGAGGCCAACGCTGTCATCGACGAAGTAGAGAACATGGATGACCGGAAGGCGATCGTGGTGTATAACCCGGGATGGCACAAAGGCGTGATCGGTATCGTAGCGTCCCGTTTGACCGAGAAGTATTACCGTCCGGCGGTTGTTCTTACCAAATCGTCCGAGTTGATCACCGGATCGGCACGTTCCGTAACGGGTTTCGATATTTACAAGGCGATAGAGAGTTGCCGGGATTTATTGGAGAATTTCGGGGGACATACCTACGCCGCCGGGCTTTCCCTTCGGGAGGAGAACCTAGAGGCATTCACCGAGCGTTTCTTGAAGATCGCATCCGAGGAGATCATACCGGAACAGATGATCCCACAGATCGATATCGACGCTATCTTGGATTTGAAAGAGATCAACCAGAAGTTCGTGAACGACCTAAAGAAGATGAGCCCGTTCGGACCGGACAACCAGAAGCCTGTATTCTGCTCGCTTGGCGTAAAGGACTACGGCACCAGTAAGCTCGTGGGTAAGGAACTGGAGCATCTCAAGCTGGAATTGATCGACGGAAACTCAAGCACCCCCATGCACGCCATCGCTTTCGGCATGCACAGGCACAACGACCATATCAAGGGTATGAAGCCTTTCAACATCTGCTACACGGTGGAGGAGAATACCTACAACGGCAACACCTCTATCCAGCTGATGATCAAAGACATCAAACCCGACGATATATGAGGAGGACAGGTGGACGTCTACCATAAGATATTAGAGAAGTATTGGGGATACCCTGCTTTTCGCCCCTTGCAGGAGGATATTATCCATTCCGTCTGTGCCGGAAAAGATACGCTTGGGCTGATGCCTACGGGTGGTGGTAAATCCATCACCTTTCAGGTGCCGGCCTTGGCGATGGAGGGGATTTGCATCGTCGTCACTCCCTTGATCGCCTTGATGAAAGACCAAGTGGAGAACTTACGCCGGGTCGGCATCAAGGCTACGGCTATTTATTCGGGCATGAGCCGGCAAGAGATTATCACGCAACTGGAGAATTGCATCTTCGGGGAGTATAAGTTTTTGTATGTCTCCCCGGAGCGGCTTAGTACGGATATTTTCCGGATCAAGATGGAGGCCATGCAAGTTTGTCTGCTAGTGATCGACGAGAGTCACTGTATCTCGCAATGGGGATATGATTTCCGTCCTTCTTACCTCAATATCGCTGAGATCCGGGACTTATTGCCGGGTGTTCCGGTATTGGCCTTGACCGCCACGGCTACCCCGGAAGTGGTGAATGACATACAAGAGCGTCTGCGGTTCAAGGAGAAGAACGTATTTCAAAAGAGCTTCGCCCGCAAAAATCTGGCTTATATTGTCCGGAAGACGGAAGATAAGTTAAATACACTCGTTTATATATTAGGAAAAGTTCCGGGTACGGCCATCGTATATGTCCGCAATCGGAAACGCACCAAGGAGATCGCCGTCGTGCTGCAACAGGCGGGTATCTCCGCCGATTTCTTCCATGCCGGATTAAACCGTGACGAGAAAGAACTGCGTCAGGCCCGTTGGAAAAACAACGAGTGCCGGGTAATCGTATCGACCAACGCTTTTGGTATGGGTATCGATAAGCCGGACGTGCGATTGGTCGTGCATATGGATATGCCGGGATCGTTGGAGGAATATTATCAAGAGGCCGGACGCGGGGGACGTGATGAGAAGAAAGCCTTCGCCGTGGCTCTTTGTTCCTCCACGGATAGCGCCAAGCTAAAGAAACGGCTGGCGGATGAGTTTCCGGACAAGGAGTTTATCTACCGGGTCTATGAGGCGTTGGGTAATTATTACCAGATCGCCGTAGGGTACGGGCTAGATACGGTACACGATTTCTCGTTAACGGATTTTTGTTCCGCTTATAAGTTCTCTTTATTGCAAGCACATCATGCCTTGAAGATCCTTGGGTTATCGGGCTATATCGAGTATACGGAGGAGGTGGACAACGCTTCCCGCCTGATGTTCACGGCTACCCGTGACGAGCTTTACAGGTATTTAAGTGAGAACAAGCGAACGGATGAGGTGATTCAGACGATCTTGCGTTCTTACACCGGGTTATTCGCGGATTATGTTTATATAGATGAGAGCGTAATCGCTACCCGTGCGAGAGTAACGCCTCACGAGGTGTATGAGACCTTGGTAGGTTTATCCAGATACCGGATCGTAAACTACATCCCGCATAAGAAAACCCCGTTGATTATCTATACCCAGACCCGGGAGGAACAGCGGTATCTTTCCATACCCCGCTCGGCGTATGAGGAACGCAAGGAGCGTTTCGGGAAACGGATCGAGAAGGTGCTGGAATATATCAACGAGGAGCGGGTATGCCGTAGCCGCATGCTCCTATCCTATTTCGGCGAGGAAGATTCCGCCCCTTGTGGCTGTTGCGACGTATGCCTATCGAAGCATGAATCACAGCTTATGAATTGGGAATTCAGCGCTATCCGGGAAAGTCTCGTAAAGGTATTGGCCGGGGAATCCCCTATCCCCGTGAAAGAACTTATTGAGAAATTACCTTTCCCTCAAGAGAAAAGCCTCACGGCCATCCGCTTTCTGGCGGATCAAGATCCCCGATTCACATTAAGCGACGGCTATCTATCGCACGAGGATTCAGCAAAATAGCACGATGCCCATCGTAAGCTCCTTAGAATGCCCATTGTTAGCTTGCTAGAATGCCCATCATAAGGAGCTTACAATGGGCATTCTAATAAACCAAGTATCACCGCTTATAATTACTCCGATTAGATACTTGTTTTTCCGTCGGGAAATCAGCGGGAACCTTTTGGGTTACTTTGCCGGTAGCGGCCCATTCCGCACCTCTTAACAAGGTGATCTGGAAGCCGGCGCATTGCATAGCCGGACAATTCTCTACCGTTTCCCCCGCGTGCCCTAGCATCGTATGGAATATACGGGCATTCCCATAATCAACCGTAAAGATCAACGGCTCCTCACGGCCGGAGCCTCCGGTCTCCTTGTCCGAATAAGCGGTATACAAGCAATCCTTTATATTTCCCGGGCCACGCATACGATCATATAACTCATCCTGCGCATGTTTCCATTTATTCGGCAGCCCCTTCATGATCGGATGCTCATGGTTCCGGGCATTCAGCACATACTCATGTTGCTTGCCATGAGAGCCACCCACGCCCGCCGAGCTATCCTTTATCAACTTACCATCGCTCCAATATACATAGGGTCCCGCTTTCTCATCCCGGTTCTCCCAACCGCCCAAGGCACAAATCTTATTGTATTCCGGCCAGTTCACGAAGGCGTTATCAGCGGCATGATAGATCACGACACCACCACCTCCTCGCACATATTCCAAAAAACGACGGTTTGTCTCTTCCGGCCAAGCATCCCCATTATAATCCAGCACCACCAGCTCGTAAGGACTAAAATCCAAGACAAAGCCGGACATATCCTTCCCCGCCTCCGGAGAGACCGCAAAATCCACGGAGAAGCGTCCCGAGTTCTCCAATATCTGTTTAAGCACCACATGGCTCACCTGCCAATTATGGTTATTCTGCCCCGTTATTAATAACGTCTTGATCGGCTTACGGGCCGACATGCCACATACAACCAGTAAAGCGGCCAAAAGGAAAACGATCTTCCTACAAAATACATGTCTCATGGTATGAATAAGATTTAAGTAAACTATAAATTATCCGTCTTTATTTAATAACAAAGGGAAGCGGCACCGAATAGCCCCGGATTCTCCAGCTTAGAGAAACGTATCTTCAAGTTCTTGATAGAGTTCGGATAAGCGAAATCCTTCAAGTCCTCATACATGCTCTCCTCAAACAACTCATGGGCGGCGGTCACCGAGCCTCCGAAAACGATCATCTCTGGATCTACTGTCAATACCACGATCTTGATAGCGGCGGCCACATGTACGCCCAACTGCCGGTAAGCCTCCAGCGCCTGCTCGTCCTTCCGCATCGCACGGGTGTACATCTCCTTCCCATCCACGCCCCATACGTTCATGAAATAGGAACCGCTACAGAAATATTCCAAGATCTGTCCTTGGTAGGGAATCATGCCAAACTCTCCCGAGCCACAATTAGCGTCGGCCAGCAGCTTGCCATTCTGGATAATTCCACCCCCCAGGCCCGTACCCAAGGTGAGGCCCACGAAGTTATCAACCGTCTTTCCGTCGCCAAAGATACGCTCACCCAGAGCGAAGCAATTCGCATCGTTATCCACATAAACCGGCACGGAGAAGCGAGCCTCCAAGATCTCCTTCAAATGTACCTCCTCCCAATGCGGGATATTCACCACGTTATATACGATCCCCTTCTCACGATCCACCACGCTCGGCACACCGATACCGATAGCTACCACGCCCTCGTCCCACACGGAACGGATCACCTCTATCAAAGCCTCCAATGTCTCCCCGCAATCCGCGGCGTCCTGGGGAGTCGGGGCGTTCCCCTGAGCCACTAATCGATCCCCTGCGATACGGCCGGCACGCATATTCGTCCCCCCTAAATCCACTCCGATATAAGCGTTTTTCTTGACTACACTCATTCTTTTCACGATATTAATTAGATTATACTCCCACAAAGCTAACAAAAAAGGCAATGCTACGAATAACATTGCCTTTTAAACTGATTAAATATCTCTATCAAATACCAACTACTTCCGGTAACTGATCTATGATTTCCCTATACACTCATAGGTAAAACCGGCCTCATGAAGCTCATAGGCATCATAAATATTACGGCCATCGATCAATAAGGAATTACGCATAAGCTTTTTAAGTACAGCCCAACTAGGGATACGAAATGCCTTCCATTCCGTAACCAGCAACAAGGCATCCGCATCCACCGTAGCGTCATACATATCACTCGCGTAGACGACCTTGTCACCCAGCCTACGTCTGCACTCCGCCATAGCGATCGGATCATACACCTTGACCGTAGCACCCGCTTTCGTCAGCAAATCAACCAAGATCAAAGAGGTAGCCTCACGCATATCATCCGTCTCCGGCTTAAAAGCCAAGCCCCATAGGGCTATCGTCTTCCCGGATAAGTCCGGGATATGTTTTTGAAGTTTATGGAACAATACGCTCTTTTGCCGCTCATTTACCTCCTCGACCGCTCTCAAGACATTCATCGTATAGCCATTCTTTTCAGCCGTCTTGATCAACGCCTTTACGTCTTTCGGGAAACAAGAACCACCATAGCCGCATCCCGGGTACAAGAACTTACTCCCGATACGACTGTCCGAGCCTATCCCCTTACGCACCATGTTCACGTCAGCACCCACCAACTCACAAAGATTGGCGATGTCATTCATAAAACTGATACGGGTAGCCAACATGGAATTAGCGGCGTATTTGATCATCTCAGCGGAAGGCACATCCGTAAAGATCAAGCGATAGTTATTCATCATGAACGGCTTATACAACTTCTCCATCAGCTTTCGTGCCCGATCCGATTCCACGCCGACCACCACACGATCCGGCTTCATGAAATCATCCACCGCATTTCCCTCCTTCAAGAACTCCGGATTACTGGCCACGTCAAACTCAACAGACACACCCCGTTTATCCAATTCCTCTTGGATAGCGACCTTGACCTTCCGGGCCGTACCCACCGGTACCGTACTTTTAGTCACCACTAACGTATATTTATTGATATGCTGCCCTACCGTACGGGCAACCTCCAGCACATAACGCAGATCCGCACTGCCATCCTCGTCCGGAGGTGTACCTACCGCACTGAACACCACCTCCACGTCACCCAGAACGGAGGAGAGATCCGTCGTGAACTTCAAACGTCCGGCATTATAATTCTTATGGACCATATCCTCCAAGCCCGGCTCGTAAATCGGGATGACACCCTTCTTCAAGTTCTCGATCTTCTCGGCCATCACATCCACACACGTAATGTCCACACCCATCTCCGAAAAACAGGTACCCGTTACCAAACCGACATATCCTGTCCCGACAATCGCTATTTTCATACCGTAGAATTTATTTTTATAGATTATAATATGATTTGAACCACGCCACGGTTCGATTAACACCCTCTTGAATATCCATTGAAGGCTTAAAACCCACTGCCTGTTGAAGTAATGTAGTATCGGCGTTCGTCTGATACACGTCCCCCGGTTGCATCGGAAGGAAATCCTTCACCGCCTCTTTCCCGCAAGCGCTCTCTATAGCTTGTATAAAATCCATCAACCTGACAGGCCGTGAATTGCCTATATTATAAATACGATAGGGTGCGAAGGAGGAACTAGGATCCGGATGCTCCGGGTCCCAATCCGGATTCGGTGTAGCCGGCCGGTCCAAGACCCGTATCACTCCCTCCACGATATCATCTATATACGTAAAGTCACGTAGCATATCCCCGTTATTGAACACCTTGATCGGACGATCGTGCAGGATAGCGTCGGCGAACAAGAATGGAGACATATCCGGTCTCCCCCATGGCCCATACACCGTGAAGAAGCGCAAACCCGTGGTAGGAATCCCATACAATTGGCTATACGCATGCGCCATCAACTCGTTAGACTTCTTGGATGCGGCATACAAGCTCACGGGATGGGCGATACTCGTTTTCTCAGAGAAAGGCACATCAGCGTTCAGCCCATACACGCTGCTGGAACTAGCATACACCAGATGCCTCACCTTATGATGCCTACATCCCTCCAGCACATTGATAAAACCATCCAAGTTCGATTCCACGTACGCATACGGATTCGTGATCGAATAACGTACGCCCGCTTGGGCGGCCAGATTAACCACAGCGTCGAACCCCTCGTTGGAGAAAAGCATCCGCATCGCTTGCCGATCCTCCAGATTCATCCGGATAAAACGGTATTTCTCATACGTATGGCTCGGAGTCAATTTATACCAATCCACCTCCTCTTCCCGTATGCCCGCCTCCTTCAAGCGACCATACTTCAAGGCCGTATCATAATACCCATTGACATTATCCAAACCCACGACCTCGTTCCCCCGCTCCAGCAAACGCCGTGCGACGAACGAGGCGATAAAGCCGGCGGAGCCGGTCAGTAAAACCTTCATAAATATGTAAATTGAAAAAAGATTTGTGCAAGAAACAGCTATAGATCGGTAATAAATATCTCTGTATTACCTCAATAATGGATCACAAATTTCTGATTTGGTCTCTGATTAATTTAATAGAATAATCTTGTGAAGAAAGAAATGGCTTATTAATAAAATAATATTCAATTTCATCACTCAAATTATTCGTCACAAATGACAATGAGCGATGATACGCATCAATAAAAGCTCCTTTATCACAAATATTCACATCTCCCCTAATTTTCTTTTCATTATCACGTTTTTGTTCTCGAGAAACAGCAATTAAAACCCGTAATAAGTAATTTGCAAACGTATGGCCCTGTAATAATTTCCAACACTCAGAAACAGAAATGCCCATTGAGACTAAATCATCTTTCACAACTTCTATATCTTGCCTATATTTATCAAATAGAGGCTGATATTTATTTAGTATATTCAACTGCCAAGTATTTATATCATCAGCCTCACACCCAAACCGAACAAGTAACGAAGCCACCTCCTGAAAAACCATCTCTATACAAATATCATTATTCATTTGTTCATGACTTTCCGGCACAACTCTTTTTCGTTCATAAGCGATTAGTAAAAAGAGCAAAGGAGACACACTTTCTGAAAAGATCCTAATTAAATTTTCAAAGTCAAAAGAAACTGATTCTTTCAAGACCGCTTCTGCGTACTTACATACGATATCCGGAAAAAGTTTATGATTCTCTATAGAATAGAAAACCGTATGTAATACATATTTATCATTCCACAAACGAGAAGAATAAGAATGATAAGATGGAACCACAACATCATAGTCCATATCAACCGCAACAACCTTACTAGGCCCTAAATCTGAAATTTCCATCAAGGAGTCTTTTCCTTTCCGATCTTTCATGTTTCCGGTTAGGTTATCTTCCACCTTTAAGGTCTCAATATCAATCCGAGCATATTTATCAATGACATCTTGGAATAATAAAATCCAAAAAGGAATGTCATCATCCCCCTCCACCAATACGAGCAAATCCCTCTTATCGGTCCTCTTTCGGAAATAACGGCTTAATTCTATTTCCCTTGACGTATTAGCTTCGGATAATCTTGTCATTCCTTCAACAAATCCTCCATGTTTACAATACGTTTCTCCCAACCTTCATAAATAATAGAAGGAGAGTGAGTCGCTATAATCAATTGTCCAAAAGGATTGATCTCCCTAGCTACACGTATCAGTGCTCGTTGCCAATCAATATGCATTGAGATTTCCGGCTCATCCCAAAAGATAATACTGTCTTTTCCATCCTGTATCAATGCGAGAATCAGCACGATCAATAGTTGCTTCTCCCCTGACGATAACTCATTCGGATAAATAACCACACCATTTTCCAAAAGAAAACGTATCTCACTGGTCGTATCATCTAATTTTTTATGGGTAGGCGAGAATAACTCATTTACTTTCTTGATAAATAATTCTTTCCGGTCATACAGACTAGAGATCGTCGCAAGGTTCTCCTGCTTGTTTTTTACGGCCTTTTCAACCTCCTTGGAAATATTCGCCAAATATTTGTAATAATCCTCCAAAGCCTTGTCCACCGACATATCCAATTCCGAACGTATCTTATCCTTCTTAAATGACAAATATCGCTTATACTGATCTTCATTTGGCAAACTAGCGTCGACAGTAGAAATCATACCGATCCGAAGATTAACCATATCTGTTCGCGATATTATTTCGCCATGATGCCTATACCCCACAACAAACAAATCGTCTTCTCGCTCACAAATAATACGATATCCTTCCGTAAGTTCTATTTCGACTTCCTCTACCTTCTTTTCCAAACGAGGAAGTAATGCCCCATACCAAAGAATAGAAGATATTATATCCAACAAGGTCGTTTTTCCTGACCCATTTATACCGGAAAGCAAATTAACATCTTTGTTTAATTTCCAATCCAGAAAATACTTATTCCAGAAACCTTTTATACGAACTCTTTCTATCAGCATAAGCCACGCAATAGTTATATTCTCAACAAAGGAACAAATAAATATCTATTTACGCAATGGATATACTCTGTACTTTCAGAAACTTCATCCAAACAAAACACATGAACAGATTTAGCGAAGCTCTCAATGCATCAATTTATCATAAATCGCCAAATGCTTTGCAATGACATCATCCAAGGAAAAATCCCGTCCCGCAATCTGGCGGGAATTAAGTCCCATTCGTTTCCTTAAATCTGCGTCATCAATCAAAATCCTCAATTTTTCCGCTAGTGCCTTGCTATCTTTAATAGGAATCAGAAATCCATTCACCCCATCCTCTACCGTATCCTTACACCCAATAGAGTTTGTCGTGACGATAGGCCGCCCAATGGCTGTAGCCTCAATCAACGATTTCGGCACCCCCTCTCGGTAATAACTAGGGAAAGCTATGATATGGGATGATCTCAACAAATCCGGAACATCCGATCTATATCCCAGCCATTGTATATAATTCCCATCGCAACGATCATTCAACTCTTCCTCCTTGATCGCTTTTGGGTTCGACGACAAACCGCCACACAGGAGAAAACATACACGTCCCTCATATTCTTTTCGGAGTAACTCCGCAGCATTCACCAATACCCAAACACCTTTCTCCTCTACCATTCTCGCCGAGAACAGTATCCGAATCTTATCAGAGACAAGCTCAGGAGTATATGTATACGTCTTTAGATCCACTCCCGATCCTTTGATGAATCGGATTTGATCTTTAGTTACCACTCTTTTCTCGACAAACAACCGTTCATCCTCATGATTTTGAAATATCTCGATCAAATTCTTTCGATGGTGCGAGAAACGGAGAACACTCAATATCAAGCTTGTCAACCGAGATTCTTTCTCTAATGAAAACATCACACCCAATCCGCTGACAGCGTTCACAACACCTTTCACACCGGCTAATTTAGCGGCCAGTCCACCCCAAAGGATGACCTTCAAACCTACATGGTGCACGATATCCGGTTTCTCCCGCTTATAAAGTCGATAGAGAAACCAAAAAGTCTTTAGCTCCTTTATCGGATTCTTCCCCGTAGGATGAATGGGTAGTTCCAGCATCTTCAAACCCAACGCTTCCACCTGTTCCCTACGCCCGGTATTCTTAGCCACGATCGCCATGTCATAACCTGCCTCTTGCGCACGAACAGCCAGCTCCTTGCGATGCGTAAGGAGGAAATAATCCTCATTGAGGACGATAAATATTTTTTCCATTCTTATCTATTTCGTTATAAGGAACTGGCAATACGAACTCTTCTCCTAACTCAAAATCAAAAGAGTCTGGACTAAACCTCATATAGCCGCTCGCATCATAAAATGTAAATTCCCCAAAGATTATCTTACCTTCGACATTATAAAGATCCACCCTAACATGTGGGAAATCTGATGAGAGATTTTTCGCAATCTTAACCATTTCCTCAAAGTTATAAGGCTTTTCTATATTCCTAGATAGAGGTTTCTCATCGGCTCTAATAGCATCTATTCTTTCAAAATCAATAGTATAAATACCCAAACCACATTTATCCCCCATATCTCTATCCGCTATGATATATAAATATTTTACATTTCCATTAAAACAATGAAATTTATAATCCACTAATCCTCCTTTTTCTAAAGCAGATTCTATATATTTTTCTACAATAAATCTAGAACCCTTGATTCCTGTATACGCCCACTCCCTACCAGGATGAACACGTATTTTATTTTTCCATCCATCCAATTTTTCAATTAGTTTCTCGATATCCAGATTAGATTTATCTTTACAGATAAAAACATTTTGACCACCACCACCATCTGTCGTTTTTATCACAAATCTATTTGGAAGTTCTTTGAAAGGAATATCTCTTGCAGAATCATAAACACCATAACATTCATTAAGCAAATCAGAATATCCTTTTGAAGATATATATCCACGAACATCGTATTTATCTACACAGATGAACATTAATGGATTTCTATAATAAAGCTTATACCATTGAAGTTTTTCCGAGAATCGACGTGGATGTTTCAGAGATAGTCTGCGTCCCATCTTTATGTAATATTGCACACGTAACATGATACTGTCTGGAACCCATGAGCAACAATTTAAGATCAAAAACCTAAGTTCTCTAGATTTGACTATTTTCTTATAATCCATAACCATTAATTTTTCCAACACGAATGAGCCTCAAACCTCCATTTCTTAGGGAATCTTACATCAGAAACCTTTTTATCAGAAATCTCTTTATTATTCGAATGAATAAACACATTCAACACATATCCATATTGATCCAAAATAAAGCGAATATGAGGAATCTCATGGCACTCCAATTGCATAATCTTTGATAAAGTATAATCGAAAATAAACATATCATCAGACATCATAATGATCCCCAAAGGCTTAGGAGAAGGTCCGACAGGTCCTTCCTTCTCCCCACAAATGATCATATCCCCAATATTAAGGATCTCCCTCTGAGGAAGATCACATATATTCCCTTCTTTATTCGCATACCTCACTATATGATTTAAATCTACAACAGTCCTCCAAATCGTATCATTACCATACCAACTGCCTATACGGTATTTGTCACCGCTAAACAATACACCAAGGATATATAATGACTTTTTCAAGAAATCAAGAAGTTTGGCCATTACTATTTGACCTTTAACCGAACAAATAGTTTGTCTGTTATCAATATATTCCATATACATTTTAAGGATACTTTTCTTATCATAAGCATCCCCTGTTCCAGATTCTTTATCACCTATCGCTCGATGAGGAAGGGAAGCTTTCTCGTAAGTGATACCGACAAAATTTTTCATCGCTCCGGTTATACCCGCGAGTCTATGGGTTTTAGGTTTTGGGATATTGATCACCACATCAGCTAACAATACCGCCTCATTTATTTCATATCGATGGATTCCTTTGTCATGATAGTTTTTTGTTAGATTATAATCATAGTCACTAACTTTATATACATATTCTTTTTTGTCATTTTCTGCATGTAATGAATTTGATCCCAAGTCTACAACCTTTGACTTATAAGGAGAATCAATCAATGTCAGTTCATTACTTACCCCTTTATGAAATACACATTTATATTTTCTAAAATCACATATATCGACAGTTATTCCATTTCTATTTATAAAAGAAAACAATTGGTTATACCCAGCCAGCTCAAACATTTCATCCAAATCTGTTCCCTGCATTGGCGCATCCCCCAAAATTATCATACCCTCTCCCTTCAAAGCGATCACAACATAGTCTAAAATCGCACGAACTAAGGAAGGGTGTGTAACCAAACATGTCAAGCTAGGATCCCCCCTATAAACTTTATTTTTATGAGATACCCAATTAGGCTTCAACAATACGGTCTGACCAGGCTTAATAACATTACCTAATGGGTTCCAATTACATTTTCCAAAATTCGCCTTATCATACCCCATACCATATAGCGTATTCCTCAGCATATCATATACATCATTAGGTATAGACGAAATCTCATCTTTTCCCCATGGATATTCTGGATACAATCGACTTGGATTATAAAAATCAGTTCCTTTTGGATAGTTATAAACACCACCGTTCTCTATATAAACGCAATTCATACTTGACACTTTATATTAAATTATTATCAAATCCTCTTGTCCTCCACATCCTTACGTACCTCCGAGAAAAAGTCACGAATCCGTTTTTCTAATTTGGAATGCTCATAATCACCAGCCATTTGGAAATTGCGCTCGGCAGTCTGACGATATTTAGCGTTATCACGTAAATGTATTAAGCACCGTACGATACCTTTAACATCTTTCTGGTCCACAACAAACTCAGGTTCCAATAGCTCAGGTATTCCTCCCGTATTAAAGCCAATGCAAGGCAGAGCCACACTCATCGCTTCCACAACCGAGCGAGGTAAACCTTCTTGTAAACTAGGTTGCAAATAAATGTCAGCATCCTTAAGTATTTTCATCACCTCTTTTGAAGTCTTAAGTCCCAAGAATATCACTTGATCCTCTACACCCAAACGTTTACAAAGAGTGCGGAGATAATCACCCTTGCCTCCTCCTATCAACCAATACCGATAATGAAGATCCCCTAAACTCTTCAGCCGGGCAATAGCACGAATCACAAACTCATGTCCCTTGTAGCGCACATCCACATGTGCCGTGGTAATCAACCGAACCTCATCCGTCTCCTTACGGCTTGATAACTTCCGCAGACGGCTCTCCAATGCCATAGGGTCAAACACACCAAAATTAGTGTCCGAACAACCCAAAGCTCTACCTTCTGTCGGATACCTACGCTGCAAAAACTCCTTTGTTACATAATGTACATAATCAGAATGCCGTACACTGTAACGAGTAGTAAGAAAACTGATTGGTGCCATCAAACGAGCTAACAGCCGATGATGATTATGGAGCGAATCCCATGGACAAGCCACTAAAAATGAAAGAAAAGGTATTTCATGTCGCCGTGCGATCCTCATCGCAGTATCTGCGTCGCCAGATGGCATATAGCCTACCACCAAATCCATAGAAGGCACCAAGCGTTCCAGTAATTTCCGATTGTAAATACTATTCTTTAACCATCCTCCAATACTTTTATTAGTAGGACGCAAGTGCTTCACATGCTCCAAATCCACAAAGTCAATCTTTTGATTCAGATACATAATACTAGCCATCTCATCCGAATATGAAAATGATGCCACAAGATGTAATTCTCCCAACACACTCATATTTTCAAGCGTCCCATACAAGGGGAAATCACAGTAACACCCGTCTTTCCTGATATCGATATATTGATTAGTTACAAGCAAAACCTTCATTACTACAAATATTAATATTCATTACAAATTAAATAGCACATTCTGATACGGAAATAAATAACTAAACTCCCTCAAATCAGGATTCAACTTCGTTACATATAAATACAAATAACAATAAAAGACAAACACAAAAGAAATAAATATTTTAGCAAAACAATTAGAGTATCTATACCAATAAAAAATCAAAAACACCAACGACAAATTAAAATAAAAAATAATCCTACCTAGAGGAACAAAAGAAGACAAAACAGTGATAACACTACCCATTAGCAATATAACAATCAGCATATTATACTCTTTTTTTCTTTCATCTGGAATTTTCTTTCGAAGCACATAGGCAATTATAACAAATGGGAGTGTATCCAACTTGTCTACAGTTAACCCTTCTTCAAACCCATAAACATCCTGTATCTGATATGAGACATATCTAGCACCCAATATATTCGATGCTAGATAACTCACAAAAAACAGACAAACGCCTAAACAAGCAGTAATTATTATAGAAGTCTGCCATGGATGATCAACAAAATAATGTTTGCTAAATATCAAAAAGCAAAACATCACACCTGCAGAATAATGAAAAAGCATGGCAAATAAAATCCACCATACGTATTTTTTCATATTACCTTCCATCAAAAATGAGTAAGCATAAAATATGATGGATATGGCGATAAACATACGTACTAAAGCAGCACTTATCATTAAGAAATATAGAAAACACAGTATATATAACAAACTCAAAGGATAATAAATTCGGCCAGTATGTTTTTTAAATGCCATATAAAAAAAGATAAAAGGTATGGTGGAGCAGATCACTTGGCAGAATATATAATTATCCACAATACGAGAACAGATCCAGTTTAAGCATAAAAAACCAGGCTCCATCGTAGTCATCTGAAAGCCCCTTATCCAACCTGTTTTTTTAACTAAATCGAATATCTCTAGATAGACAGGATCATCTATTCCACTAACATTGCGGAATGCCAGTATAAACCAAACAAAAGAAAAGCTTGCAATAAGTAAGAGATGCGTCAAAGCCTTATTCTTAGAAATATAAGCTAAAGAAGCTATTGCAACAGTTCCTGCAACTGAAGTATAATATAACAAATAAGTCGACTCGAAATGGTTTCCTATAACAAAAAAACAGATTATGAGCACATAAAATATTACAGGCACGAAAAAAAAATTAATAACACCCAGCATCTTAGAACTATTTTAAACAGGTTACCAATTTCTGGTAGCGATCGAGATAAGCATTCATTGTAAACTCCATTTTAAATATCTCTTTATTAGCTATTCTAAACTTATCTAGTCCTTCACTATTCTTCATTTCTACAAGATTAGAAATACATTTAATTTGCTGTTCAATATCACCATAATCATAAAAGAACAATCCAGATTTTTTTTCACTTGGATAGTGTGTATAAAAATATTTATTTCCACCTGTAAGCGAAAGCATCATAGGAGTACCACCACGTAACACCTCTAATGCTATGATATCAAAATAAGTTTCCTTATTAGGCAAAATAAACAAGTCCGAAGAAGCTATTAATTCTGCTCCATAATCCACCCATCCAAGTTCAATCCAACGCTCATGATCTAACCTCATTAATGGTAGTTCATTCCCGGCTATCACAAAATAGACATCATCAAACATTCTCAGTATTCTCTCACCCAATAGCTTCAATTGATCATAACCTTTTATTGCACTATGCCTACCGATATACGTAATTACAAAAGCTCTCTTGGGAATTCCCATCTTTTGCTCAAATAACAGAAAATCAGGCACTACAGAACTATCCAATATAGAAGTAGGGCAAAACACTAATTTATAGCGATGACTTTCAATATATTTTTTTAGCTTAAAACTTGAAAAATAAGATTCTACAGCTTCTTCAACAGGAAACATTATATAATCCGCCCTTCGCCATGCCCGCAACTCTTTTTTCTCCAACGACACACGTATCAACCACTTAAGGATAGAATATTTTGCTAATATCCCATCGGCTATTTCATAACTCAGTGGCTGGGGGGAATGTGTAGTCAATAACACAATACCTTTATAATCACACAAAAGGTCAATGGCACAAGATAAGTCCGCACTCGTATGAAAATGAATAATATCAAAATCATTCAAATTTATATTTTTAATATCTGCCCGGCTCACACGATTATACCACGTTCTTGCAGCTCTAATAACATTTAAACGCATCCAAATATGAAAGAAATCTATTTTATAGATAATATTCAGATATCTCAAATACTTTTGGTGTAAAGTTCCTGTCGTATTTTCTAACCCTAGAAGATCTTTCAAAAAGAAAATATTACCAACCTCATTATGTTGCACAACATACTCTCTTAAATTAAATAAATAACCCGCAGGACCTCCACTATTTCTTATATTAATTCTATAATCCCAAATAAGAACTTTTCTCTTTTTCATCATAACAAACCACGTGTAATAGATAACACTCGAAAAATAATAGGTGCCATATCATAATATTTATACTCAGCTAACCGACCACCAAAAATCATATTAGGCTCATTATCAGCCAATGCTTTGTAACGTAAATACAAAGCATTATTCTTCTTGTCATTGACAGGATAAAATGGTTCCATTCCATCTTTCCATTCTACAGAATACTCCTTTGATATAACTGTATTTGGATTATTAAAAACCTCTAAACCAAAAGATTCAAAATGTTTATGTTCAATAATTCTTGTATAAGGAATTTCACTGTCCGTATAATTAACAACAGCATTTCCCTGATAATTAGCCACATCAAGAACCTCCTCCTCAAACCGCACTGTTCGGTATTCTAATTTCCCGAAGCAATAATCATAAAATTCATCTATTCTTCCTGTAAAAACTATTTTATCTGCTATTGATTTCCAATATTCTCTGCTTTTAAAAAAATCCGTACATGTCTTTGTTTCCACACCTTCTAAAAGTCCTTTTATCAGTTCATTATATCCTCCAATAGGAATACCTTGATATTTATCATTAAAATAGTTATTATCAAAAATTAGTCGAACCGGCAACCTCTTAATAATAAATGCTGGTAAATCCACACAACGGCGTCCCCATTGTTTCTCCGTGTACCCCTTTATCAGCATTTCATAGATCTCCCTACCTATCAATAGTTGCGCTTGCTCTTCCAAATTGCGTGGTTCAATCACACCAGCCCTTTGCATTTTTTCTAAAACCTCTGCTTTTTGCTCTTCTATTTTTGCTTTCGCCTCCTCTGGTGTTGTAACTCCCCAGATTTGATAAAAAGTATTCATGTTAAAAGGAAGACTATAAAGCCGCCCTCTATATCTGGCTATTGGAGAGTTGGTATACCGATTAAACTCCACTATAGAATTAACAAAATCCCATACTTCCTTATTTGAGGTATGAAATATATGTGCACCGTATTTGTGAACATTGACTCCTACGATATTTTCACAATATACATTTCCTCCAAGGTTAGGACGTTTATCAATAACTAGGCATCTTTTCCCTCCCCTCTTTACTCTATTTGCAAATGTCGCTCCATATAAACCAGAGCCAACGATAAGATAGTCGTATTGTTTCATTGTTTCATTGTTTCATCATTTCAATAATATTCTTTTTATTTTCCTAAAAACTGAGGATGGTGAAGTAAATGGTAGCATCAATAAACGATACATCAGATAACGACCACTCAAACCTGCTGCACGACATCTACCTGCCGCATCTCTCCAAAAATAGAGATGCACCTTTAAACGCTGAACTGGATTTAGCTGACAATACAAATCCGCATATTTATTATATACATAGCTTACGGCTTCAAGCCACGCATCATAGTTATTCGACAAACGACCCGAGCTACAATTCCTGTAAACCAGCAAGGGTTCATCGCAAAAATAAAAAGGCTTACGCTGCGCTAATCGTATCGTAAGATCGTATTCCTGCCAAAAGCACAAACACTCATCAAATAACCCAACATCTATTAAAGCATCTTTTTTGACAAGAATAGCACTCGTTGTAGTACATATTTGGGTCAGAATAAGCAGGCTCACATCTCCACTCCATTTGCGATCAGGAAGAAACGTCTCATAAGTAATTGAGTTTCTCTTATTGTCTACATTTTCAAATATTCGACCACAATAAACAAGTTCACAATCTTTATTTTCAATTAATGCCACTTGCTTTTCTATTTTCGTGGGTAGCCAATAGTCATCATCATCCAAAAAGGCAATATATTCCCCTTTTGCTATTTTTATCCCTAAATTACGGGCATAATTTCCTCCCTTACTTTCTTGTTTTGAAATATGAATATATTGTAAGGGCAACACACTACAATATTCATCCGTTCCATCGGTAGAAGCATCGTCTACCACTATCAACTCTATATTCGGATAAGTTTGCAGAAACACGCTTTCCACTGCTCTTTTTAGGAGCTCTTGTCTATTATGAGTAGTTATAATTGCTGTTACGAGTTTTCTCATTATCAAATTTTATTTATAAAACATCGAATCTTCATCTCTTGAACAACACTGCAATTTTTATCAATATGACATCCAGACAATAATGTTCGGAATCCTATTATCACACAATCTTCAATTATAGTACCCTTTAACACAACGACCTCACGACCTATCCAACAATCATTACCAATCGAGACAGGAGCTGTTTTGGGACGCTCATACTCATATCCAAAGCTGGGCCACTTATTGATAGCGAGCTTTCGCCTTTCATCTTTAGAATATATATTGTGCGTATTTGTATCCCAAATCATAACCTCATAAGAAATTTGATTAAAAGAGCCTATATTTACTTGCTCATCTACTCTTATTTCTCCCCCCTCATTCATATTGGTATATTCCCCTATTCTTAGTATACCTCCATAACGAATCCAAATATTACAACGCAATCGAATATGATGAGACAGAACACACTTTCCCTCAATTATATAAAAAGGATTTATTGAATTACGACCTTTTTCTATAATAGAAAAATCCCCTATATATAATTGATCGTAAACACGTATTATTGCTCCACTTATTAAACATCTATTTCCTATCTTTACAGTTGCTCCTTCAGCTACAGACAAACGACATTTTTTAATCTTTGTCTTCTCTCCAATCTCAAAAACAGCTCCTTTTTGAACCAATACAATAGAACCTGACAATAGGTATTTCCAACGTAACCGACAAAAAGCCCTCAAAATTCTACCTAATAGCATATACATACAACTTTTTTATCCAACTATTGAAAACAGCACGTTCTACACTAGTAATACCATATACATAAACACTGACACAGACACTCAAAACTGAAGATAGAATTATCATTCCTAAACGCACCCAGCTTTCTGATAAGTTAAAAAACAAAATTAATGGAATAAATGCGGATACTAAAGAGACTATCAAAATTGGCATTAGCACTTCCATGCAATAATAAGATAATCGCATTTTAAATATTGGCATTAAATAAAGTAATCTCACGTATAATCCCAATATCAAGACCAATAAATTAATCACAAAAACGGACTCAGGTGCACCTCCATATGCTAACACAAGATAAGAGATCGGCAAAATCAATAGATTTATTCCACCGATCACCAATTGATAAGATTTAATTTTTCCTGTAGCGTGTACAGTAATAGCCGGAGGATTTGAAAGAGCAAAAATCAAGGTTATCAATAACATTAAACGAACAAACATTACAGAATGGCGGGGTACTATATCTAGCCACAGCTTCAGGATATAGTCCGTATCAATCAAAATCGGTAATGATATAACCAATAATAGAAAACAAGAATACCGACTACTGGCAAAAACCAAAGTTCGCATATAAGTTAAATCTCCCTTAGCATAAGATTTTGTTATTTGTGGATTAATAGCCATTTGGAAATTTCCACTAAAACTACCAATAGCGCCTTGAACCTGAACAGCTATCCCCCTGGCTGCATTTATGATTGGACCAAAAAAAACATTTAAAAGTACATTTAGACCTTGTGTATAACAAATAACAGCTAAATCTCCTATAAAACTAAAACTGGCAAATAAAAACAACTCTCGACCTAAAGCTTTATTAATATTACTCCTATTAAAAGAAATATTCTTAATGTTTTTCTTGCAATACAGCCAATAAATCCAATTATTAAGAATAGATACTATCAACATTAAAATCGCATACCACACTAATATATCAATTGGAGATAGAAAGAGCATAAAAGCTATTAATAATTTCAATATTACATTAACAATTGAAATATAAGCAAAAGCACTCATTTTCTCAAACGCTATTATTATAGCATTATAAGGTACACTTAACAAATTCAAAAACAAATCTAGTACAGATAAATGAAATACAATGTTTGCCGCAAATAAACGATCTTGAGGAATGACCATCTTATGATTCAAAAACCATACACCAATAGATTCACAAAGCAATAAGACCATTACTCCTATCCCTAAATGAATAAGTAAACTAGACGAAAACACACTATTTAATCGCATACTATCTCCTCGCCCAATCTCAAAAGTCATATAGCGTTGAGTCGCTGTAATCATTGAGTTCTTCAGACAAGAAAACAAAGAGACAACGCCTCCAACCACATTATAAATGCCATAATTTTCTATACCTAAGGAATTCAAAACTATCCTAGAAGTATAGAGCATCACAAGCATATTAAATAACATACGGACATACAACAAGAACGTATTTCTCGCTATTCGCTTGTTATTTTCCGCATATGAATAAACAGTTCTGTAATCTTTCAATTTAGATCATTAGTTAGATAAAGGCGCATACGCTTGTATACATGATACAAATAAAGCCTATTATTTTCCGATTTTCAATTAATTTCACTTAGCAGAACGGAGACTGATTCTAAAAATCAATACATTCCGCCATATCAAACTTTATTTCTAATAATTTTATATAGGTATAATAGACCGAACACATTTAATATAATACATAATCCAATACAAAACAACAATAACAACTTCTTTTTAAATGAAATATCAACATATCCTAAATAGGTTTTTATCTTAACATCTTCAAAATAGGCATGATCAGATTTAAATTCCTCACCTGTAAAAGCCTTTAAAGATGTCCATTTCTCATAAGGCTCATTCCAAAAAGAGGAATTGCAACTTAAACCTAATGGTAAGAAAAAAGTAGTACAATGATAGGGACTCCCGCTTGAAAGAGCGATGTTCCAGACAGAACAAGTCGTAACGTAAGCGGCTGAGAATCTTCTCTATCGTATCCGTATACCCATTGTAGAGTGTGGCGTACGACGTAACTCCCGGACAGAAGAGGTTTGTTGATCACAGTATTTACAGCAATCAATCACATTCAAGAACAATCAGCTTTCCTTTCCCTATTACGCCTAATCAACCCATTCAAGCCAAGATGCAAGAAAATTCAATAAAAAAGATAGATTATATCAATAGTACACAGTGCCAATCCCATTTTATTTGGTCACAGACTCAAAAAAATCTCTGCAAGCGCACGCTCTGGTGATATCTGCAAACGCTCCGCTAGTCGCATAATAATCCGGGCAACCTTTCTCCAAAGCACTTGCTCCCTCATACCTGCCTCCCTTCCTGCATATCGCCAAGCCGCTTGATCTCGCAAACGGGTCAAATAGAAACCCTTTCCAAA